>JBKJUD010000059.1:0-8545 GCA_046590735.1 Candidatus Eiseniibacteriota bacterium
GCCACCATCAGCGACCCGAACACCGCGCCCACGTGGATGAAGGCGGCGCGGCCGCTCAGCGTGGTGCAGAACAGGTAGGTCACCGCCGCCGCGAGCCCCAGCGACAACGCGGTCGCCAGCGCCGGACGGCGCGCCAGCGGCGACTGCCACAGCGCGTCGTAGACCAGCCACGACACCACGATCGTCCCGATCCCCAGTCCCGTGGCCTGCAGCGGCGTGAGCGCCGACACCGACGCATCGACGAGGTACAGCCCGCCGGTCAGGTAGTAGACCACGGTAAGCAGCGCGAACCCGCTGAGCCAGGTCAGCAGCGCCTCGTACTTGAACCAGTGCAGCGTCGCCGGCATCCCGCCCGGGGCGATGTGCTTGCGCTCCACCAGGTAGAAACCCCCGGAGTGCACCATCCACAACTCGCCCTCGACGTCGGTCTTGCCGGGGGCGGCGGGTTCGAGGTGCCGGTCGAGCCAAATGAAGTAGAAGGAGCTGCCGATCCAGGCGATGCCGGCGATCAGGTGGGTCCAGCGCAGGAGCAGGTTTGCCCAGTCGTTCCAAGTCATGCGGGCAGGATACCGATGCCACCGCCGCAACGCGACCGCGAAAGCGCGGTCCCACATGCGGCGAGGGGAGGCGCCGAAGCGTCTCCCCCCGTGCCTGGCGTGGATGCCATGCGGTGTTCTAGCGGAACAGGCTCTTCAGCCCGCCCCACGTGGTCGGCGACACCGGCGTCGTGCCATTGCCGGTGACGCGGACGTTGTCGATTCCCACCCACTCGTCGTTGCCGGGCGCGTTGGTGGTCATCACGCGAATCTGCACCAGCGCCTGGTTGTTGGCGTTGGTCGGCAGTGTCACATCGACGTGCGTCACCTTGGTGGCCAGGTTCGGGCCGTCGGTGGCGTCGGCGATGTAGGCCGCCGGGACGTTCGTCCAGGTGCCGGTGTTGCCGACGCGGTAGTGCAGCGCGAGCTGCTGCACCGCATTGTCGACCCCCGCCTCGACGTCCCGTGCGTCGTACTGCACGCGGATGCTGGTCATCGCGGTGGTGTTCAGGTTGACGAGCAGGAACGGCGCCGCGGCGGTGCCGGAGCCGGCGAGAGCAATGCTCGGGTCCGCCAATTCATACTCGGTCACGCCGCCCGAGAAGAACGTGGTCGGGTCCGGCTTGTTCGCGTAGAGACTCACGGGCGTGGTCGTCCCGTCGACGAGAACGGTCTGCGGATCGACGCCGGTCCCGACGGCGAGCCCGTCACCCCGAAACCCTTGGCAGCCGGGCACGTTGGCCCAGTCGTTGTCCACGGTGATCAGGCTGGTGTTGCTCCAGTCCTGGGCGTAGGGCGCTGTCTGGGCCGTGGTATTCGCCAGCGCAGTGGTGGCGCTCACTGCAGCAAGGCATAGCGACAAGGCGATCGAAAGCTTCTTCATGACGTGCGTCTCCTCAGGCAATCCGCGTCGTGTGGGGTCACCGCGGTCAGGTGTCGTGCAATTGATGAAGACCCGAATTTGCGCGGGACGAAGCAGAGGGGTTGTTGATTCCCGGGGGAGCGGGCAAATCGGCTGGCTATCGGTAACTGGCCTTTATCATACCCCAAGTGGAGGGCTGGGTGGAAGTGGCAGAGCTTCCATTTACGAAGAGATTGTCGATTCCCACCCACTCGTCGTTGCCACTCGCGTTGGTCGTCATGACTCGTAGCTGCACCAAGGATTGGTTATCGCATGCCGGGGGCAATGTGATATCCACGTGCGTAACCATGGTGGCGAGGTAGGGACCTGTCGTTGCGTCCGCAACGAACGCGGCCGGCACGTTGGTCCAATTGCCGACGTTTCCGACACGATATTGCAATGCGACCGGCTGCACGGCGTTGTCCGCGCCCGCCTCGATGTCGCGCAAGTCATATTGCACGCGAACCTGGTAGCTGGTGCGGGTGTCGAGATTGAGAAGCAGGAACGGCGCGGACGCGGAGCCCGAACCGGCCACTGCGACGACCGCGTCGGGCACCAAGGACCCCTGAAACTCCGCGAGGCCGCCCGAGAAGAACGTCGTCGGATCGGTCTTGTTGGCGTAGACGCTGATCGAGGTGGAGGTGCCGTCGCTGAGGATGGTCTGCGGGTCGGTGCCGGTGGTGCCGGTGAGGCCGGCGCCGGTGTAGCCCATCAAGCCGGGACACGGGTTCCAGTCGTTGTCGACAGTGATCAAGTTGACGTCGGTCCAGGTCTGGGAGAACGGCAAGGTCTGGGCGGCGTAGTTCGCGGATGCGGACGATGCCACGGCACAGGCGGCAAGTCCGCTGAGCAGCAGGTTCAGTCTCTTCATGATTGTTTCCTTTTTCGCTTCGCTCTCCGCACGGGGAGGGCGTCGTGTCCTCGGTCCAGGCGTCCCGCACTCGCGGGAACCGGCGGAGGAGGATCCCCCGCACTCCCCTTAGAGCGGGATGAGCCCGGACCGTTCCACGGATGCGACGCCAGCCCGGCCGTTGGCGTGCCGCAGAGCGGCAACACGCGCGGACACATGCAACGAGGCCGGCGCGAATGACTCGCGCCGGCCCCGTGATGATGAGGTGTACTGATGTGGTGCTAGTTCGTCCAGACCATCCGGGTGTTGACGGTGGTCGACGGCGTGATCAGGCGCACGAGGTACATGCCCGAGGACACCTTGCCGCCCGCCGCGTCACGGCCGTTCCAGGTCGCCGTGTGGCGGCCCGAGTCATAGCGGCCCTCGGCGATGGTCTGCACCAGCCGTCCGCGGGTGTCGTACACCTGCAGGGTCGCGTGACCGCCGACCGGCAAGTTGAACTCGACCAGACCGCTTCCGCGTGCCGGGTTGCGGCCCACGGCGAGCGCCACGCGCCCGTTCTTGAATGCATCGTCGAGCTGGCCGATGCCGGTGTAGATGACCGGCGTGATGTCCGAGTCCATGCGCGGCTGCACACGGTAGACGTTGAAGGCCCAGTCGCAGATGCCCGTCACGGTTGCGCGGGACACGTTGCCGCTGGTCATCAGGCTGCCGTTGAACAGGGCGCTGTTGTCGTCGAACAGACAGCTGTCCGGGGAGTTGAAGGCCCACCACTGGCCGAAGCCGAGGGTGTCCGCCCCGAGGGAGATGTTCGCCGGTCCGACACGGATCAGCACGCCTTCCCACTGCTCGGCGGTGCTCAGGGCAGCCCTGTTCACCGGGGTGTTGGCCGAGTCGCCGGCGGCGATCGCGGCCGGGGCCACGACGGAGGCGGGTGGATCGGCGTTGCCGGTCGAGTTGACGTTCACGTAGAGAATCCCGCTCAGCTCGGTCTTGCCACGGAACTCGTTCACGAAGCCGGCGACGGTGACGTTGTCACCCTTGTTGAAGAAGCTCGGCGCGCCGAAGATCGCCGTCCCGGACCAGGGACCGCCTGCCGTCTCCTCCAGCCAGCCGGTGCCGGCGAATTCGCTGTTGCTGTTGCCGCCGGTGCACACGCCACGGATCGTGGCGCGTGACCCTGCCACCTTCGACGAGTCGTTGGATGCCGACTTCATTTCCTGGACCTTGGTGATCGGCGTGATGCCGCCCAGGAAGTTCTGGGTGGCCGAGCCGGTCATGTTCCCGCCCGAGACCGTCTTCACGCCGGTGACCGTCACCGAGGTGGCCACGCCGCCCGCCATCGCGGGCGAGGTCGTGAGCGTGACGCTCTGGTTGTCCGCGTTGACCACCGAGGAGGTGACGGCCTCGAAGGTCCCCATCGTGTACTTCGACGGGTCGGAGGCGGTCACGGGGTCGACCTGCTGCTCGAACAGGACGCGCACCTTGTTGTCATCGGTCGCGAACGCCGAGGTCACGACCTGCGGGAAGTTATAAGTTGTCGAGACGAGGTCCGCGAAGTTGCGCGGCCACAGCTTGTAGGTGCCGTTCTCCTGCGACATGATGCCGACGATCTTGGTGAACCGCGTCCCCGCCGGTGCCCAGGTCGGGTTCGGGTTGATCAGCTTGTCGTCGACCAGCATGGTGTCCACGGGAGTGAGGGTCGAGTCGTAGACCGAGAACTCACCGAACGGCAGGGTGTTCGAGTTCTGGACCACGGGCCCGACCTTGATCAGGACGTGCTCCCATTTCTCGGCGGTCGAGGCGTCGGTCGGCCCAAGCACCGCGGTGCTGAGCTGGACGGGACTCGGCACCGTCGCGGTGCCGGTCACGACCACCGACTCGGGCTTCGTGGAGCTGAAGCCGTCGATCTCGGTCATGAAGATCCCGCCCGTGTTGAACTCCTTGAACACGCCGCGGACCACGACCCGGTCACCGATCTTCAGCCCGATGGTGGATGCAAAGTTGGTGGTGCTGGTGTAGCAGAGCACACCGCTGTTGGGGGCCGTCGACGAGTTCACGCCGCGCAGGTCCTGGATGAAGAACCCGTAGGTGCCCGGCTTGGCGTCGAAGCCGGTGACCACGACGGGGTTCACAGTTCCGACCAGGACAGTGTCGTTCTGGGCGGCCTTGATGCACCCCCAGCCTCCGGCGTCGGTCGTGTCCTGAATGCAGTAGATATCGGTGACGATGGATCGAGCGTGCGCGTACGACGCGAACGCTGACAGCATCATTCCAAGTGTGAGAACGCGAGCGATCCGGGAGCGCATTTACCTGGTCTCCAGTGGCGTAGCCGTCAAGAGGTGCGGGGCAGGTACGTCAGACATTCCCTGACGAGGTGGACCGGGGACCGCAAGAAACCGGGGGGTCAGAGGCGGGCCGCGCGAATCCGATGGGTTGGTCGAGACGCGGCTATCGGAGCCCGCGTCCACACCGTCGAGGGGACAATCATACCAAGAGGGACGGGATTGAATCAAGCCTCAGGGGGCCCCGCGGGCCGTAACCCACAGAGTCTCCCCTGTCGCTTGTACGCCGAAGACCCCGCTTAGGGCCGCGGAATCCCGATCAGATCCAGCACGCGCTGGAACTCAGTGGTCGCGTTGCCCCGGAAATTCAGAAGCCGCAGGGAATAGCTCAGATACGCGATCTTGCCGCCCAGCTGGCTGGAGAGCACGGCGACCGGGTACGGCGTGGCCTGCACATCAAGGATGTCCTGGCCATCCACCGTGTGCGGGGGAATCTGCCAGAGCACCTTCACCGTGCCGCCCGCCGCCGCGGCGGAGTCCGGTTCGAAGGCTTCCGCCGAGAACACCAGCGGCGGATTGTGGGAGCCGGCGTTGAAGCCGGTCTCCATGTCGTGGGTGGCGATTGCGGGATCCGGGTTCCCGGTGAACGGGGCGTAGGTGGCCCCGGTGGGGTCGCTCCCGTCGCGTCCCAGGTCGAAGTTGCTGTCGTAGGTCACCCGGGCGTCCCGCTTCACGTGCACGTGGAAGGCGCCGATGCCCAAGACCTGCTTCGCGAAGCCGCTGGCCGGGAACACCTTCTGCTCGTCGGGCGTCCCGGTGACGCCACACGACAACGAGGAGTCCGTGCCGACCACGACGGGTCCGGACAGGTACGCGCCGCCGCCACGGGCCAGCAGGGACTGGATGCCGCGTCCCATGTACTTCAGCGAGATGCTCGTGGAGGTGAGCGTCTTGTTGGCCTCACGGAAGTACACCACGTGCGAGAATTGGGCGAGCAGCGAGTCCGCCTCCACCGCCGAGCGCACGGCGCCGAGGTCGGAGATCCGCATCAGCGTTGATCGGTTCGCCCCCACCGCGGCCGCCACCTGGTCCGGGTAGAAGCTGCGCAGGATCGGCGGAGTGTCGCTGGGGCAATCGTCCACCACCAAGACCGAGCCGTTGCGGGCCAGGATATTGACCGTGACGCTGTCGGGCAGACCGGCCATCCCGCCGCGGTCGACGGCGCGCACGTAGAGCGTCCGCGAGCCGCCGGTGATGCCCAGCATCGCTTGGCCGAATGTGCCGCTGGAGTCCGGCGCGTGGACGACGATGGCGCCCGCTTCCGGCGTCCCCTTCGCCCACAGCCGGTAGCGGTCGATGGTGTTGTTGCCCTGCGGGTCGCGACCAGACCACGTGAGCGTCAGCGCCGGCAGCGTCGACGCCGGCACCTGCGAACGCTTGATCGACACGGTCGGCGGGTCGTTGGCCAGATACAGGTCCTGGCGCGACGGGGTGGGATCGTGCAGGCCGTGGTCGTCGACCGCCCGCACCTCGAAGGCGCGGCGCACGCGGGGCTCGGTGGCCGGGAAGTCGAATGTCGAGTCGGTGCGCGTGGTGTAGCTCCACGCCGTCGAGTCGAAGTCCACGCCGCCGAGCGACTGACTGATGATGCGCCACTCGTACCCCATCACCTTGCCGTCCACGTCGCTGCCCCACCAGTGCATCGGCTGGCGGTAGGCTACCTTGTGCGAGTCGGGGCTGCCGGTCAGGTTGGGGATGTCGAGGAACAGCGTGGTGGTCGGCGCGACATTCGCCGGTGGCTCACCCGGGGTCTTGCCGCACCCGGCAGCCACGGCGAGCAGCACCAGCAGTCCGGCGGAGAGGCGCGCGATGGCGCCGGCGGGCCGCATCACTTGATCACCAGGAAGTGGCCGCTGGCGGTCGGGCCGCCGTCCTTGTCGGTTACGCTGTACATGTAGAGTCCGCTTCCCACTTCCTGCTCCGAGCTGGAAATCATGTCCCACGCCGCCATCGTGCCTGAGAGCACCGGCGGCGCCGAGCGGCCCACGCTGCCGGCCAGCAGCCGGGCGTTGGCGCCGTTGTAGGTGGCGCCGTCGAATTCGATGGTGCGCACCAGGTCACCGGCGACCGTGTAGATCTTGATGGTCGCGCGCGGCGGCAGATTGGCAAACCAGAGCAGCTTGTCGCGCGAGAACTGCCCGTCCCACAGCGCGCTGCCCTTGTAGGGATTCGGGAACACCACGACATCCCCGGCGTGATCGGCCTGCCGGGGTCCGGGCACCGTGATCGTCGCGTTCTCGCCGAGACCGCTCTCCAGCGGGCCTTGGTTGTTGACCGGGTCGCCGATGTCGTAGGAGGTCACTGCGACCCAGTAGCGGAAGCCGCTCTTGAGCCCGTCGATGGTGTAGGTGTAGTAGGTTGAGTCGACGCGCACGCGCTGCTCGCCGGTCTCCGGATCGGTGATCGTCACCGTGCGGTACACGATCGGGTTGGGGTCGCGGAGCGCGTCGAGGCCGGTGTTGTAGTTCAGCGAGTCCACAATGTCGACATCGCGGAGCAGGCGGTAGTTGGCGCCATCCTCGCTGATGTAGATACGGTAGCCCTCGAAGTCCACCTGGTGCTCGTTGCGGCTCTTGTCGCGGAAGCTCTCCGGCGAGCGCTCCCACTTGAGCGTGATCGAGCCCAGCCCCGGGAGCACGACGAGTCCCGGCGAGGGCGGCGGCTGCGGCACGCGGTAGCCCTGGTCGTAGGCCCTCTGCGCGGCGCGCGCGTTCGCTTGGAGGTCACTCTCGTTCTCGCCGCCGATCCATCCGAACGCCAGCACGATCGAGTCGCCGGCGGCCAGCCGGTACGGGCCGTTGGCCAGCACGGTGACCGGGTCGCACACCGTGGGGTCGCGGGTGGTGCGCTCGCACGACTCCAGCGCCTCGACACCGTTCGCGGTCTGCTGGAAGTTCTCCGCCATGACCCGGTAGCGCTTGCGGTCGTTATTACGCGTGGTGTCGCTGGGGTCGTAGGTGAACCAGTGGAAGCTGGTGAACGGCGGAACGCCCGGCACCTTCTTGCTGCCCAGCGTCGCGCCGAGGAACTTCACCCCGGCCCACGAGTACGGGCCGTTTTTGTCCTGCTCGAAGGCGGCGGACTGATAGTGGTGTTCCTCCGAGAGCCGCAGCGAGTCGACGTAGTCGATGTCCTTCTTCGCGAACAGGTCGGAGCCGCCCGGCGGGAACTGCACGAACTGGTTCTTGTCGACGCTCACCATCTCCGTGTAGATGCCGACGAAGACGCTGTCCAGCGCCTGGCCGCTCTCGATCGGGTTGGAGACGGTGAATTCGGTGAGGATGAACTTGTTGTTGTTCGGCCCGAAGCCCCACGCGAAGCTGCGCTGCTTGACGTGGACGCCGCCGTTCACCAGCGGGATGTGCCCCTCATCCCCACTCAGCGTGCGTCCGGGCGAGTCGACGTACTGGGAGATGACATCCTGGTTGGACACCGCGGTGGTGTCGTAGTTGGGATCGAGCAGCAGGTTGGAGAGCACGCGGAAGGGTGTGTAGGTGAAGCCGCTCGAGGCGTCGCGGATGCGGAACTCGCGCGGCGTGTACTCGGTGGCCGTGCTCGAGCGGCTGTTGTACGTCCCGTCGATCGTGCCGGTGGTGACGCGGTAGATGCCGGTGTCGGTGTTGAAGCCGCCCACCCACACGCCGCCGCGGACAAGGTGATCGACATGCGAGCCGATGCCATCGTAGTAGGGGTACTCCATCGACGGCCCGCGGCCGGCGAAGTTGGTGCCGAAGAAGCCGTAGTTGGTCAGCGTGAGCACGAGATCGGAGATTTTCTTGTTGTCGCCCGGCCGGCGGCCGGCCGCGAAGGTCTCGTAGCTGGTGGAGTCCGCGTCCTGCACGTTCTCGACGCGCATGCGGGGACCTTCGTGGTCGTTGGGCACGCCACGCGCCGCGGCCATCGCCACCGCGCC
>JBKJUD010000140.1:0-20200 GCA_046590735.1 Candidatus Eiseniibacteriota bacterium
CTCCCGGGCGGTCCCGGGCAGCGGGGAATCCGAGTGTAGCATATCGGCAGGGATCCGGGGTCGCCCCAGCGGAAGGATGCGCCAGCCGGCGCACCCCTGCCTTACCCGTGACGTGCCATGGAGTTCCGGTCTTTCGCGCGGCACCCAGCTCCACCGTGGCTAGCTGCGCCGTTGGACCCCGATCGTCCGGAAACCGCCGACCTTGTGATCCACCCAGCGGTAGATCACCCAGGTATCGGCGCCCAGCCCGCGGCGGAAGGTCACGTCGGCGCTGCCCGCATATTCGACCGAATCGGCGATGCCGGTGCCACGCGTGACGATCCGGTAGTCGGCGGTCCAGTGCGAGGTATCAGAGAGCGCGGCGTCCTGTCCGGTTCCCCCTTCGAGCTGGTTGGTGAAGTTGATCCGCACCGAGTCGAGCTTGGCGTTGGCCGATTGGAGGAAGTTGACGTCGGTCTGCTTGTTCCAGGACCCCGGCGGCCCGATGCTCACCGCCTCCTGCGGGTCCATGATGAACACGTAGCCCTCGTCGAGGATGTCCTCGTACACCGGCTCGCCGTTGGCGCGGGCATCGAGCGCGCACTTCATGTCGGTGAACAGGTCGAGCGGATCCTGCCGGTTGGTGCGGCACACCGACGAACTGTCGACCGGCCGCTCCGCCACGCGGGGCGAGAAGAAGTCGCAGCCGGCCAGGCTCACCGCCGCGGCGGCCGCGAGGACCGCTATCGTGCGTTGCATCGTCATTTGAAGAACACCTTGCTGAGACTGCTGTCGACCCGCCAGTACGGCTTCTCGCGGGTGCCGGAGACCTCGTACCGCGTGGCGGTGACGTTGAGCCGCGAGCCGCCGCGGAAGTTGTAGCTGATCGCCGCAGTGGGCGTCAGGCTGAGTTGCCGGTTCGAACCCTTCGGATCGGGTTCGCAGAAGAACCGCCCGTATGTGAGCTTGCAGCGCACGAAGCGGTTCATGAACGCCACGCGCTGCGCCAGCGTGAAGTTGAGCGTCCCGATCTTGTACGCCAGCGTGACGCGCATGTCCTGCGAACGATCCTCGTTGGTCTGGCCAAACTGCCGCTCGACGGCGTACGGATCGAGCGAGACGATGGTGGGCTTGTAGGAGCCCTGGCGGCGCACCACCGCGGAGTGCGTCATGTCGAGTTTCACCCGCGGCGAGAGCTGCGAGGTGAGCGTCGTGTTGATCGTCACCTTGCCGGTGTAGTAGTTGCGGTTCTCGAAGAACGTGTAGACGGTGTAGTCGGAATTCACCTGCACGCCTTGGGAAATGGTCGTCTGCGAGGTGACCTTGTAGGTGTAGTTGGGGGTCAGCGCGTAGCTGGTGCTGGTGTTGTTGTTGGCCGATCGCCGCTTGCTGATCGATACGTCGTTGCGCTGGCTGGCCTCGAAGCCGGCGCCCAGCGCGATCTTCTTGCTCGCCGACCACGCGGAGCTGAACACCCCGCGGCGCACGGTGACGTCGCGGTCGTTGCGCGGGTTGACGAACGCGTCGCGCTGCAGCGAGAGGTTGCTCGCGGCATGCGCGGTGAGCCGCGCGGTGATCGCGCGGTCGAGGCTCAGGTCGAACGAGCGGTTGTAGTGGTCGCCGTCGAGGCTGACATCGGTCGCGCGCAGCTCGGGACGATCCTCATTCGAGGCATCGCTGGCCAGCTCGCCGGCCAGGGTGAACCCCCAGAAGCGCCACGCGTCGAGCTTGGCGTCGTAGCGCAGGCTGGTCTTGACGACATCGGTGCTCGCGAAGTGTGCGTGGGCGTCCTCGAGCCGTCCCCACGCGACGGTCACGCTGCCCTTCATCGGCCCCTGCAGCAGCGTGTTGGTGCTGGTGACGCCGCGCCGCGCGTAGGTGTGGGTTTCCTGCCCGTTGATGACCTGGAGATAGTATTCGTCCTGGCGGCTGTCGTCGGTGAAGGTGAGATCCATCTGCACCGGGCGCCACGCGGTGAGCGAGGCGCCGAGGGTGTTGCCGCGCACGTGGTTGTTGATGGTGGACGTGCTGTCGCTGACGTCGACGACCGTGCCGCTGGAGTCCGACCACTGCATGCGGGTGCGGTTGTCGAGCCGCTCGCGGGTGTAGTCGTAGCGGCCATTGAGCTTGAAGCCGGTGCCGATGTAGTAGTTGCCGTCGCCGTGGAAGGTGCCGGTGAGGCCGCTGGCGCGCGGGCTGTCGATGCGGAAGGGGGCGCCGGCGTGCTCCGGGTCGATGTCGACCGACACCTGGCGCGTGTTGCTCTGGGCGCGTCCGCCCTCGGCCTTGAAGGTCATGTCGTAGCGGCCGTCGCGTGCGAGGGCGTAGTCGCCGCCGAGGGTGACGTTGTTCTTGTCGTCGCGGTTGGAGCCGATGGCATCGGAATAGGAGTTCTTCGGGATCACCCAGTCGAGGCGGAACTTGAGCTTGTCGGCGGCTTGGAACGTGAGCGTGGTGCCGCTGTCGAGGCGTTCGGTGCGGGTGTTGCGCGTGCCGGAGTCGCGGGTGATGCCGCCGCTGGTGCGGTGATCGAGCTGGAAGCGGCCGTGCGGCACGGTGAAGTTGAGGCCCTGCGACCAATCGGAGTGCTGGCGGTCGAGCGAGTAGCGTGTGGTCCAGGAGGGGTGGAAGCCGGGGCCGGTGGGCGGCGGGAGGTTTGCGGCGGCGGCGATGCTCTCGGCGGCGGCGCTGTCGGCCGGGGTGCCGACGCTGTCGATACGCGCGCCGAGGGCGCCGAGGGCGAGGCCGGTGGAATCGGGCAACGGCTGCTGTGCCCGCGCGACGTCCGCACACGCCAGGACGCCCGCCAGCGCACACGCGAGCAGCGCGCCGGCGAGGACGGCGCGCGCGGGGCGCAGGGATGCGGCAACGGGCGGCGACGTCATGCCTCTCCTCGGGATTTCCGCGGACGCGATGTGGCCGGCGCCTCCACCGGGCGCGGCGCGACATCCTCCAGTGCATCGGCCAGCGCGGCGAAGTCCGCGAGGTCGAGGGTTTCGCCGCGCCGCTGCGCGTCGATGCCGGCGCGACGGCACAGCTCGCCGCCGGTGAGCGCCGGGTCACGCGCTGCGGCCACCTTGCCGACCGCGTTGCCCAGCATCTTGCGGCGCATGCCGAAGGCCGCGCGCACCACGTCGCGCATGGTGTCCTGGCTGCGCACCGGCGCCGCGGGCCGCGGCCGCAGGGTCAGACGGATCACCGCCGACTCCACCTCGGGCGCCGGGAAGAAGCAGCGGCGGCCGACCGCGAACAGCTGCTCCACCACCGCCAGTTGCCGCACGTAGACGGTCAGCGCGCCGTAGGTCTCGGTGCCGGGCTGGGCCGCCAGCCGCGCCGCGTACTCGCGCTGCACCAGCAGGATGGCCCGGTCGAACACCTGGCCCGCGTCGAGAATCTGCGTCACCAGGTCCGTGGTCAAGAGATACGGGACGTTCGAGGCAAACACCCACGGCTCGTCCGGGTTCCGTGCGCGGGCCAGCGCGCCGAGATCGAGCGCGCGCACATCGGCCTGGATCACCTCGAGGCCGGGCGGATCGTCGAGCGTCTCCGCCAGCGCGGGCGCGAGCAGCTTGTCGACTTCCACCGCCACCACGCGACGGCCCGGCGTGACGAGGTGCTGAGTGAGCGCGCCGGTGCCGGCGCCCACCTCGAGCACCGGCGTGGTGGCGGTGAGTTCGCAGGCGGCGGCGATGCGACGGGCGATGTGCACGTCGGTGAGGAAGTGCTGGCCGAGGCGCTTGAGCGGGCGCAGGCCGAGACGCGCCAGCACCTCGCGCGGCGTGGGGATGCCCACCGGCGCCTTCGGGTCGAGGGCGGCTCCGGCGGCGGCGCGCGGGCCGCCCTCCGCGCGCGGACGCGGCGTGCGCGTGTCGCTCACGCCGGCGCCTCGGTCCATGCGTGGCGCGCGCCGAAGACGCGCAGCGCGGTGTGCGTGGTCGCGTCGATCACCTGCTGGGCGGTGAGCCCCTTCGCCGCGGCGATCCACTCCGCCACCAGCGGCAGATGCGACGGCTCGTTGCGCCCGCTGCGCGGCAGCGGCTGCGGGATCAGATACGGCGCGTCGGTTTCGAGGACGATGTGCTCGAGCGGAACCCACGGCAGCAGCTGCTGCGCCCACGCCTCGTTGCGCGTGGTGGTGCCGCCGAGGCCGAGCACGAACCCGCGCTCGATCGCCGCCTCCGCCTTGCGGATGCCGTGGCCGAAGCAGTGGAAGACGCCGCCGCGCGGATTCCCGCCTGCCGCGTCGAGCGTGGCGATCACTTCCTTGAAGGCGTTGCGCTCGTGGATGACCAGCGGCAACTCGCGCGCTTGCGCTTCGCGGATGTGGAAGGTGAAGACGTCAGTTTGCACGTCGGCGGGGGCGAGGTTGCGGAAGAAGTCCAGGCCGCACTCGCCGACGGCGGCGATGCGCGGGTGATCGAGCAGCGCGCGCAACGCCTCGCGCGGGGCGGGGCCGGCGGCTTCCTCGGCGCTGTGCGGGTGGACGCCGGCGGTGGCCAGCACCGCGTCATCCGCCGCGGCACGCTCGACGCTGAGTTGGCTGGTGACGTAGTCAGCCCCCACTTCGAGGTGGCGGGTGACGCCGGCGGCGCGCATCCGCGCGAGGACCGCGGGTCGATCTTCATCGAAGCGGCGGTCCCAGAGATGTGCGTGCGTGTCGATCAGGGGCACGGGCGGTGCGGGCGCCTAGGTGTTCGCGGCGTCGGCGGCGGCCGGCTCGGCCACCTCGATGCGCGGGAACAGCGGCCGCGCGTCGGCCACCGAGCGGTCCGCGACGCCGGGGGCGAAGGCGAGCAGGACGAGATCCTCCTGCGCCGGCTCGCCGGGCAGGCCCAGCAGCGACCAGATCTCGCGCGACTTGCGCGGCATCATCGGCGAGATGAGCACGGCGACCACGCGGATCGCCTCGAGCAATGACGCGAGCACGACCCCGACGCGTACCTTGCCTTCCTGCTCCTTGATGCGCGACCACGGCGCGGTTTCCTCGACGTAGCGGTTGGCGCGGCGCACCACCTCGATCGCCGAGCGCGCGCAGTCATGCAGCGCAAGTTCCGTGGAGGCGGTGCGGTACTGATCGATGCACTTGGTGACGTCGGCCGCGAACGCAATTTCCTTTGCCGTCTCCTGGCCCGCCTGCACGCGCGGCACCTGGCCGTCGAGATAGCGCTTGGCCATCGACAGCGAGCGCATCACCAGGTTGCCCAGGTCGTTGGCGAGGTCGCTGTTGTAGCGCTCGATGAACATCTCCCACGAGAAGTCGCCGTCCTTGCCCCACGGGATTTCGCGGATCAGGAAGTAGCGCAGTGCGTCGGGCCCCAGGCGATCGGCGGCCTCGAGTGGGTCGATGATGTTGCCGAGCGACTTCGACAGCCGCTGCCCGCGGAAGCTCACCCAGCCGTGCCCGAACACCGACTGCGGCAACGGCACGCCCGCCGACATCAGCATCGCCGGCCAGATCACGCAGTGAAAACGCGTGATGTCCTTGCCGATCACGTGCAGGCTGGCCGGCCAGTTGCCGGCGCGCAGGTCGTCGGCGTCGGGGTAGCCGATGCCGCTCAGGTAGTTGATCAGCGCGTCGAACCACACGTAGACGGTGTGCGCGGGGTCGATCGGCAGCGGGATGCCCCAGGTGCCGCCGGCGCGCGAGATCGAGATGTCCTGCAGGCCGCTCTCGAGCAGCGCGACGATCTCGTTGCGGCGTGTGTCCGGCATGATGAACGAGGGATTCGCGTTGATGTGCGCGAGCAGCCGGTCGCCATACGCGGAGAGCCGGAAGAAATAGTTGTCCTCGGTCAGCCACTCGGGCTCGCGCATGTGGATCTTGCACTTGCCGTCGACCAGTTCCTTCTCCGGGTAGAACGCCTCGCAGCTCACGCAGTAGAAGCCGGAGTAGGTGCCCTTGTAGATGTCGCCGGCGTCGTGGATCGCGGTGAACAGCGCCTCGACGGCGCGCCTGTGGCGGGGCTCGGTGGTGCGGATGAAATCGTCGTAGCTGATCTCGAGGCGTTCCCAGGTGCGGCGGAAGACGGTGGCCATCTCGTCGCAGTACTCGAGCGGTTTCTTGCCCTGCGCCTCGGCCGCCTTGGCGACGTTCTGGCTATGCTCGTCGTTGCCCATCAGGAAGAAGGTCTCGTAGCCCTCGAGACGGCGCAGGCGGGCGATGACATCGGCCGCGATCTTCTCGTACGCGGTGCCGAGGTGCGGGGCGCTGTTGACGTAGTCGATCGCCGTCGTCACATAGAAGGTGCGTGCTTCCGCCATCGACTTCTCCTCTGTCCCGATCGTCCCACTCACCGTGTGGAACCTCCCCGCATCCTGAGAATCGTGTCTGCCACCAGAAGCTTGGGCAGGATGTTCCGATCCAGCCCAGACTGCATGTCGTGTACCGCGCGCACCCGGCGGGCCAGCAACGCGCCGTCGGAGGCCGCGGCCTCGTCGCGAATCTCGCGCGCGTGATCGGCGTGGGCGAGGTCGTCATCGGCCGCGCCGTGGCGGGCCAGCAGCACGTCCTCGTACCACAGCAGGGCCATGGCGCCCATGCGCGACAACCGGTCGCGATCCTTCTCGCCGCTTGGCACCACCGCGCGCGCCACGGTGGCTGCAGCTTTCGGCGAGCCCTCGCGCGCGGCGCGCACGAACTGCAGGGCGTCGTTGCGCGCGTCGTCGATTTCGTCCTTTTCGGCCAGCGCCATCGCGCGCGGCAGCGAGCCGCCGGCCAGGCCCGCGACGAGCCGCGCGCGCTGCGCGTCGGCGCCGGCGTGTGCGCGCACGGCGTGTGCCAGCATCTCGCGCGGCAGCTCGCGAAAGCGCACCACGCGGCAGCGGCTGCGGATGGTGTCGAGCAGCGTGTCGGGCTTGGCGGTGACCAGGATCAGATGCGCCCACGACGGCGGTTCTTCGAGCGTCTTGAGCAGCGCATTCTGCGCGCTGGTGCTCAGACGCTCGGCCTCGCCGATGATGACGACGCGCCGCGACGATTCCGCGGGCCGCTTCGCCAGCTCCGCCTGCACGTAGCCGCGGATGACGGCGATGCCCAACGACGCCGGCTTGCGATACTCCGGCTGGTAGTACGGCTCGGCGAGCCGTGCGTCGAGCGCCTTGCGGATGCGTTCGAGAATCGGGCCGATTTCCTCGGCGTCCTCGGGGCCATCCTTCTCGGTCGGCACGACGACGAGCAGGTCCGGGTGCGTGAGCTTCGCGGCCAGCCGGCACGACTTGCAGTGGCCGCAGGCGTCGCGCGGCGCCTCCGGGTCGGCGGGTGAGGCCGGCAGGAGCGACAGGGTTGTGGAGGCGCGGGACGGATCGTGCGTCGCGCACAGCAGCGTCTGCGCGAAGGCGAGCGCGGCGGTCGTCTTGCCGACGCCCGGCGGTCCCGTGAACAGCAGCGCATTCGGCACGCGATCGCTCTGCCGCATCCGCCGCAAGGCGGAAACAGCGTTTTCCTGGGCGGCTAGGGCTGCGAAGGACACGTGGGGGACTCCCGATCGGGCGGAGGTGGATCGAGGGCGGCAGCATAGCACGCGGGTGGGGCGAAGGCGAGGCACCGCGGGGCGGGTCCGATCGGGAAATGCCCGGCGTCCGCTGGCGTAGGGCACAACTGTGACCGAAGTGGTATTTGTTAGGCGACACACGACGGTGTCGCCGACCTGTTGCTGGAGGAGACGGCGGGCGAGTAGCGCGGGCCCGCGGTCGCCGGGCTGGGCGATCTCGGCGGCTGTACCGTGCGGGGCACCGACGGCACGGCTGTGCTGCGGGCGCAGGTCCTCCGGCTGCGCTCGGCAGCGGTCCCCGCGGCGGCGCGCCTCGCCGATTGCCCGCGTGGCGCGTCGCGTGGTGGAATCGCATCGTGATCTGGACGGCCCGCGAACGGCGGGCCGTCCCCCACGACAGTGACGACACGGAGGTACGCGATGTCCGCAACTCGTACAGCCCACGCGGTGTGGGAAGGTGGCCTGCTCGACGGCCACGGGAGCGTCGGCGCCGGGACGACCGGGCTCTTCAAGGATCTGCCGGTGACCTGGGCCTCCCGCACCGAGAGCCCCGACGGCAAGACCAGTCCCGAGGAACTGCTCGCCGCCGCGCATGCCAGCTGCTACAGCATGGCGCTCTCCTTTGAACTGGCGAACGCCGGCACGCCGCCGACGAAGCTCGAAACCAGCGCGACGGTGACCTTCGCGCCGGCCGAGGGCGGCGGCTTCAAGGTCGAATCGAGTCATCTCGTCGTCAAGGGCACGGTGCCCGGCGCGACCGCCGACGCCTTCCAGGCTGCCGCCAATGGTGCGAAGGACGGCTGCCCGATCTCGAAGGCGCTGAAGGGAAATGTGGCGCTGAGCGTCGAGGCGACGCTCGCCTAGGCGGACGCTCGACATGCGCGATGCATCGGAGGCCCGCCGCGACCCGGCGGGCCTTTTCGCCGGATCCGGCGTGGCGCGTCCGTTCGCCTACCTGTGGGCCGCGCCGGTCACCGCCGTCGGCGCGCTGTGGGCGCTGGCCGCCGTGCTCACCGGCGGCCGGGGCCGCTGGCGCGCGGGCGTCCTGGAGGTGCAGGGCGGCGTGGCGCGCGTGCTCCTCGCCCGCGCGCTTGGCGGCGCCGCAGAAGCCCTGACGCTCGGGCACGTCGTCCTCGCGCGCGACGCCGCCACGCACGACCGCTGGCGCGGGCACGAACGCGTGCACGTCGCGCAGGTGGAGCGCTGGGGGATCCTGTTCCCGTTCGCCTACCTCACGGCCGGTCTCGTCGCACGGCTGCGCGGCGGTCACGCCTATCGGGACAATGCGTTCGAGCGGCCGGCCTTCGCCGCGGAGCGCGCCGTCGTCACGTTGCATCCCCCCTTCGGAGAACGCGCTGCCATGGTGATTCCCTTCGACCACACGATCGACCTGCCACAGGATCCGGCGACGGTGTTCGCGTTCCTCGACGACTTCTCGCTCACCCCACAGTGGCTGGCGCCGTGCGTGCGCCTCGAGTCGCTCGGCGGCGGGCCGCACGCGGTGGGCGACGCGCTGCTCTACGCGCACGACCAGGCCGGGCGCGTCAGTGAGATGACCGGCGAGATCACCGCGCACGATCCCGGGCACCGCCTTGCCTTCCGGTTTCGCGACAGCTCGTTCGACCTGACCATCGAGTTTCGCCTCGCGCCGCACGACGGCGGCACGACGCTGACCCACGCCATCGAGATCACGCCGTTGTCGATGATGACGCGCCTGGTGGCCCCGATGATCCGCGGCGCGCTGCCGCGGCAGACGATCACCGCGATGGAACAGATCCGCACGATGCTGGGGGCGCGCGTCTAGCTCGTGCGCATCCGGCCGTTGCGCGGCCGCGCGGCATCGACCACACTGGGGCGCATGATACGAATGTTCGTTTTGCGAGGCGCGCGGGTGTTGCTCGCGGCGTGCGCGGTGGCGTGCGCGGCCATCGCGCCCAGCCACGCCGCGGAGGCCAGCGCCTGGCATCCGTCCTTCACGCTGCCGGTGTCCGATGGCCGCGTCGAGGCGATGTACGTGTGGCGCGACCAGCTCGTGGTTGCCGGATCGTTCACCCAGATCGGCGGCGTGTACTCGCCGGGGGTGGCGACGTGGGACGGCAGCGCGTGGCACGCACTGGGCCGCGGCCTCGCCGGCGACGGCAATGGCGTCCATGTCGTCGCGCTGACCACGTTTCGCGGCGACCTCATCGCCGGCGGCCTCTTCGAGCAGGCCGGCGACGTACGCGTGCAGGGCCTCGCCCGATGGGACGGCGCCGCGTGGCACGCGGTGGGCGGCGCGCTGGGCGCACCGGGCGAGGTGGCGGTGCGCGCGCTGACGGTGTTCGACGACATGCTCATCGCCGGCGGGTACTTTCCGGGCGCTGACTTCCCGCACCTCGCCGGGTTCGACGGCGCAACGTGGCGCTCGCTCGGCGCGCCACCCGACAACGAGATCAGCGCGCTCGGCGTGATCCACGGCGAGTTGGTCGCCGGCGGCTACTTCGGCCACATCGGCGACACCACCGCCGTGCGCGTCGCGTCGTGGAACGGCATCCGATGGTCGCCGCTGGGCGGCGGCATCAATCCCGCCGAGGGCGCCTATCACGGCATCGCCGATCTCCAGCCGTACCAGGGCGGCATACTCGCGGTCGGACGCTTCGACGCGACCGGCGACGGCCCCGCCTCGCACCTCGCGCTGTTCCGCGACGGGCGCTGGACCGCGCTGGGCGAAGGCGTCGGCGCCCCCGAGCCCAGCGGACGGCTGCCGACCGGCGTCGCCTACCGCGCGATCGTGTTCGAAGGCGCGCTGCACGCCACCGCCCCACCCAACGCCACGCTGCCGCGCCAGGTGAGCCGGTACGACGGCGACGGCGCGTGGCTCTCGTTCTCGAACGATCCGGCGTTTCCGATCGCCTGCCTCGCGGTGTACCGCGGTGCGCTGGTCGCCGGCGGCGGACTGGTCGGCTTTCGCGGCGACGACGGCCCGCCACCGGCCGGCCACCTGCAAGAGTGCATCGTGCGCTGGCTCGGCGCGCGCTGGGTGCCGATCGAGGACGGACGCGGACTCGACGGCGCGGTGAATGCGCTCGCTGCCTGGCGCGGCGACCTGATCGCCGCCGGCGCGTTCACGCAGGCCGGCCCGACGCAATTGCGCGGCATCGGACGGTGGGACGGCGCACGCTGGTCCGCGCTGGCGGGCGGGGTCACCGGCGTGCCGCAGGCGCTCGCGGTGTATCGCGACGCACTGGTCGTTGCCGGAGCGGTCGGCAGCGCCGGCGGTCTGGAAGCGCGCGGCATGGCGCAGTGGGACGGCACGCGATGGACGGCGTTGATCGCGCACGGCGGCGCGCCGGCGGTCTCCACGTTGACGGTCTCCGGCGATCGACTGATTGCCGCTGGCCGGTTTGCGACGATCGACGAGGTGCCCGCGCGCAACATCGCGGCGTGGGACGGCCATGCGTGGAGTGCGCTCGGCGAAGGACTCGATGGCCGTGTGCTCGCCGTGCGTGTGTTCGAGGGGGAGTTGGTGGCCGCGGGCGATTTCGCCGTGGCGGGCGGCGAGCCGGCCGGCGGCGTGGCCGTCTGGCGCGACGGCGCGTGGCATCCGTTCGGCCCGGCCCTTCTGCGCGCGGCCGGCGTCACGCCGCACGTCACCGCGCTCGGCGTGCATGAACGCTGGCTGGTCGCTGCCGATGCGTCCTCGGTGCCCGGCAGCGCGCGCGACCCCGAGCGCGAGACGCACATCTGGTGGTATTCCTCGGACGACGAACCGTGGGCCGAAGCCGGCACCGCCACCGGCGACCCGGGCGAGACGATGGTGTCCTGCTTCACCACGTGGCAGCACGACCTGATCGTCGGCGGCTCGTTCGCCGCGCTCGATGGCGTGCCGGTCTCCGGCTTGGCGCAAGCCTCCGCGCCGGCGACCTGGGCCTCGTTCAACGGCGGCATCGGCGGCGTGGGCGGCGGCGTGCGCGCATTGCTCGCCTTCGACGACGCCCACCTGTACGCGGGCGGCGACTTCACGCTCGCCGGCGGGGTGCCCTCCTTCGCGATGGCGCGCTGGGGCGCCGCGGCGGACATCTTCCCGTTCGCGCGCGCCGCGGACTCGCCGCTGGGGCTCGCGCTCGGCAGCCGCAGCCCGGCGCGCGGCGGCATCACGCTGCAATACCTGGTACACGCCGATGGCGACGCGACGCTCGCGATCTACGACGCGCGCGGCCGCTACATCACCACCTTGGTGCAAGCGCCGCTCGCCGCGGGGCGCTACGTCGCATCATGGGACGGCCGCACGCCCGACGGCGTCCCCACACCCAGCGGCGTGTACGTCGCTCAGCTGCGCGCCGGCGGCCACGAGGCGTCGGCGCGATTCGTGCGCATCGAGTAGGCGCGCCGCGTCCACCCTTTCGCCCAGGAGCGCCACCATGAACGAGACATTCCTCCAGGCCGTTCGCGCGTCCTTCCCCGCCGGCGGCAACGCGCTGACCCTCGGCGCTCCGCTGCACGAGGGCGCCTGCGCCCCGGAACCCATCGTGCGCATCCCGCTCGCGATGATGAATCGCCACGGCCTCATCGCCGGCGCCACCGGCACCGGCAAGACCAAGACGCTGCAGTTGATGGCCGAGCAGCTCTCGGCCGCCGGCGTGCCGGTGTTCCTCGCCGACATGAAAGGCGACGTCTCCGGCATCGCCGCCGCCGGCGTGGCCGGCGATCGCATTGCGCAGCGCGCCACCGACACCGGCTACGCCTGGCATCCCGCCGGTTTCCCGGTGGAGTTCCTGAGCCTCGCCGGCACGCGCGGCGCCCAGGTGCGCGCGACGGTCACGTCGTTCGGCCCGGTGCTGCTGGCCAAGGTGCTCGAACTCAACGACACGCAGACTTCCGTCCTGACCATGGTCTTCAAGTACTGCGACGACCGCGGCCTCGAGCTGCTCAACTTCGCCGACCTGCGCGCGGTGTTGCAGCACCTTGCCGGCGACGGCGCGGTCGACCTGGCGGCGTATGGCGCGCTCTCGAAAGCGACCATCGGCGTGCTGCTGCGCGAGATGGTCGAACTGGAGTCGCAGGGCGCTGCCGCGTTCTTCGGCGAACCCGAACTCGATCTCGACGACTTGCTGTGCGTCGAGCGTGATGGCCGCGGCCTGATCACGGTGCTTGAACTCGGTGACATGCAGGACAAGCCGATGCTGTTCTCCACCTTCATGATGTGGATGCTGGCCCGGCTCTACAACCAGTTGCCGGAAGCCGGCGACCTCGACCAGCCGAAACTGGTGTTCTTCTTCGACGAGGCGCACCTGCTGTTCGAGGGCGCGAGCAAGGCGTTCTTGCAACAAGTCGAGCAGACCGTGCGCCTGATCCGCTCGAAGGGCGTCGGCGTGTTCTTCGTGACCCAGTCGCCGAAGGACGTCCCGGGCGATATCCTCGGTCAGCTCGGGCACAAGGTGCAGCACGCGCTGCGGGCCTTCACGCCCAACGACGCCGCGGCGCTGAAGGCGGCCGCGCGCACCTTCCCGCAGACCGCGTTCTACGACATCGAGCAGGTGCTGCAGCAACTTGGGATCGGTGAGGCGCTGGTGACGGTGCTGTCGGATCGCGGTGTGCCGACGCCGCCGGTGGCGACGCGGCTGATCCCGCCGGCCTCGCGCATGGCGCCGCTGGCCGAGGACGAGTTGCAACAGCGCTTGGGAACGAGCGCGCAAGTGACGCGCTACGCGGAAGCGGTCGACCGGGTGAGCGCGGAGGAGAAGCTGCTCCAGGCCGACGCCGATGCCGCGGCTGCCGCGGCGCAAGGCACGCCCGACACCGCGCAGATCGCGCCGGACGACGACAACGTCCCGCACCGCGGCCGCGCGGCGAAGACACCGCCGTCGAAGCTCGAACTGGTGCTCAAGTCGCCGGCGACGCGCGCAATGGCGACGACGGTGGCGGGCGCGGTGACGCGCGGGCTGATGGGCGCGCTGTTCGGGCCGCCGCGAAGGTCGTCGAGGCGTCGCTGACCGTCATCGTGAGATTCGCCTTGGCCGAAGTCCTGCCGGGGTCTACGATGGAGCGGTTGTGTGTGCCCCGTCCCGATCCTGCCTGGAGAGCCACCATGCGCCCCCGCACCTCGATGACCGCAACTGCCGCGCTGGTGTGCGCGGTCGTGTTCTCCAGTGGCTGCCGTGAGGCGGTCAATCCCGTGGCCGCGGACGCGCCGCGCGAAGTGGCGTTCGCGGCGCCATCCGCGAACCGCACTGCTGCCAAGCGCGTCATCATGATCCCTGCAAACTCGGTGGATGCCCTCCAGGCAGCCCTCGCGCAGGTTGCCTCCGGCGGCGCCATCGTGCTGCGCCGCGGCACGCACACCGAACACCAGACGGTCACCATCACCAAGCCGGTCACGATTGCCGGCGAGACCGGCGCGGTGGTGTACTTCGACACTGCGGCTGACCCGCTCGACGTGACCCTGCAGCCTGCCCTGTACGTCCGCGACACCGATGGCGTGTCGATCGGCGGGCTGGAGATCCGCCCCCTGACGGGAAGCGGCAACACGGCGATTCTCGTGCGCAATGCGCCTGGCGTGAACCTGCGCCGCAACAGCATCCACGATCACCAGAACTCGATCGTGATCGATGGCAGCGACTTCTGTCACGTCACCGAGAACGTGATCGTGTCGGCCTCCGCCTGGCGCACCGGCGCCCTGGCTGCGGCGGAGGGCATCGTGTTCGTCAAGGGCGCCAATCCCTACATCGACCTCAACGAGTGCTCGGACGCCTCCACCGGCGTGCGTCTGACCGGCCCCGCGGGCCGCTTCCTGCACGCGACGATCCACAATTGCGCCGATGGCATCGTGCTGGGACGCGTGCCGGCCGGCCGATTCCGCCTGGCCGACGGGACGCTGATCGGCAACGACGATGTCTGCGACGCGTGGACGGTGCAATCGAGCTCCGTGACCGCGAACTCCGGCTCCGCGTTCGTGGTGATCGATGGCGCCCGCGGCAACACGCTCAACGGCAACACGGCCAGTGGCAACGCTCGCTACGATTACGAACTGGTCGGCTCCACCACCCGCCTCGGCTACTGCGCGCCGGGCAGTCACGACAACATCGTCTACGCGGAGACGGGCAACCTGGTGAAGGATTGCGGCGACGCCAACTCGATCACCGGCGGCCTGTTGGTCGACACGAACGTCGACCCGTGCGACGTGCCGTGTTCGGCGTCGGTCGCGATGACCCGGCACATCCGCTAGGTACCCCGGGGCCCGCGCGGCAGGCGTCGCGCGGGCCTCACCTTACCGCCACGTAGATCTCCACCTCGCCGGGCACCTCTGTGCGATGCACCTCGATGTCCGCCGTGTACGACCGCTGCGGTGCGTCGGGCCGCGCGAAGTATTCCCACACCGCCTGCCAGCCGCGCACGACCGCATCGCGTCCCTCGCCCGGCGCGGTGCCCACGACGTACGACCCCGGCGGCAACCTCGCCTTGGTCATTCCCTCGGGCGCCACCGCGTGCTCGTCGACGGAGCGGCCGAGGATGAACGAGTACTCGCCGTCGGCATCGCTCGCGTAGCAGGTGTACACGGCGTAGAGCACGCTCGCGTCGACGACGTGCGGAATGCGCGCGGCGAAGGCGTCCTCGAAATACCGCTGCCACACCGCGCCGATCACGCTGGTCGACGGCTCCGCCTCCCGCGCGTTGCTCGTGCGCGCTTCCAGGCCGATGATGTGCATCGCCGGCCGCCAGGTGGATTCGAAGTCGATTGCCATGCAGGTCTCCGCGGTTACGTGGGTTCGTGTTCGGCGGCCGTGTCGCGGGCGATCCCGCCGATCAATTCGCGCAGCAGCGCCTGGAAGCGCGGGTGCTCGCCGAGCGGCGGCAGGATCGTGACGCGCAGCCCGCCATGCCGTGCGCGCACCGCCGCAGCCTGCTCGGGGATGTCGGTGGTGACATGGGCGCCGGCGGCGAGGAAGACCGGGAGAATGACGACGTCGCGGATGCCGTCGGCGGCGAGTCCCGATGCGACGTCCATCAGCGTGGGCGCCGCGAGTTCCATGTAGGCCAGCGCCGTGCGGCCCGCGCCCGGCGTCGCGGCGAGGTCCGCGGCCAGGCGTTCGAACGGCTCGCGCCAGCGCGAATCCTTGCTTCCGTGCACGAGCAGGATGAGGCAGGACGACATGGCGCAGGCTCTCCGGGTCAGCGAGGTTCCGACGGTACCACGCCGCCGGGCGCCGGGACGCAGGCCCTGCCGTGCCAATTCCGGCGGCCCCGTGTTCCGGTCTTGCTGCGCGTCAACCGTGCATATACCCTGTTCGCATGATGGACGCCCATTCGCGCGAAGCGATCGAACAGGGGCAGGCCACCTGCGCCCTGACCAACCTGCGCAAGGCCATGCGCTCGGCCACCCAGATGTACGACGAGGCGCTGGCCCCCAGCGGCCTGCGCTCCACGCAGTACAGCGTGCTGGCCGCGATCCGGCTGCGGGATGGGGTGTCGATGTCGCACCTTGCGCACCAGTTGGTGATGGATCGCACGACGTTGACCCGCAACCTCAAGCCGCTCGAACGCGAAGGGCTGATCCGCATCGCCGCGGGTCGGGATGCGCGCACCCGGTTGATCGCGCTGACCGACGCCGGCCGCGAGGCGCTGCAGGAAGCGGCGCCGCTGCGGATGGCAGCGCAACGCACGGTTGAGGAGGCGCTCGGCGAGACGCGCTACGCCGCGCTGCTTGATGGCCTCCGCGGCGTGGTCCAGGTGGCGACGGAGCGGTAGGCGGCCCAACCTGTTGATGTACCTACATGCACCGGGCGGCCGCCCTACGACGGCCGTCGCGCCGTGATCCGCAATCCGATCCCGCGCAGGTGGCCCTTGAGGACGTGGCGCGCTTCCGCTTCGAACGCCGCCTGCGCGACGCGCCGCCCCGTGTCGGACTGCTCGAGCCGCCAGCACAGGTAGCGATAGAAGTAGCTTGTGGGCGCCACCTCCACGAGCGAGAAGCGCGGGCGGATCGCGCCGAGCAACGCCTCGCCGGTGTGCAACCCATGCTCCTCGCCGTACTCGCGGCGCCACCGCGCCACGAACCCGTCGACGTCGAGACCCTCGAGCCACGGCTCGCGCACCACCCCCGCCGCCTCGCACACCGCGAACATGTCGACGATCCAGCGTGCGGTATCGCGGTCGAGCGATTCCCACGCGAAGTCCTCGACCATCAGCACGCCGCCGGGCCGCAGCAGGGCGGCCGCGCGGTCGAGCGCGCCCTCCAGCGGGAACATGTGGTGCAACGAGCGGGTGTAGAGCGCCACGTCGAAGGGTGCGGCGGCCTGGAAGCGCACCGCATCGGCGCACACCGCGTGCACGCCACGCGCGCGCGCGGCCTCCACCATCTCCGGGTTCTCGTCGACGGCCAGCACGTCGTAGCCGCGCGCGGCGAGCGCCGCGGCGAGCAGCCCGTCGCCGGCGCCCATCTCCACCAGCCGCGCCGGCGCCGGCGGCAGGACTCGCGCGCAGTGCTCCAGCGTGTGCGCGATGCCGACCATCCGCGGCTCGCAGGCGTCGTCGACGCGTGGCGGCGGCGGATGCGGCCCATGCGTGTGGGGTGCGTGCGCCTTCATCACGCCCCCGGGGCGGGGATCCAGCTGATCGACAGACCGTCGGCCGCTCCGCGATCGAGGTGCACGGGCTGGCCGTCTGCGAGCGCGGCGAAGACCGTCGCCGTGTCGTCCGCGTCGAGGAACACGGCGAAGCCGTCCTCGACGGTCCGCACCGACGTCTCCGGCTGCCCGCGCACCAGCGCCAGGAAGTTGCCGGCCACGCGCGGGTCGTCGCTACGCGCGTCGCCGATGGTGAGCGCGCTGCCGCCATCGGGCGGATACACCAGACAGCGCGTCACGTCCGGGGCGATGCCGGTGTAGAAGATCAGCGGCGCCTCGGGCGGCAACGTCGGAATGGCGCCCTGGAGCATGGCGGCGAGGCGCTGCGGGAGCTGCGCGTGCACCGTGTTCTCGGTCCACGACCGTTGCGCGGACGCGCCGCCGGTGGTGCCGCCCGCCATCCACACCGAGCCCTCGTAGGCGCTGATGGTGGGCGCGGGCTGCGCGAGGATGCTGGATTCGAGATCCGCCGCGGTGAACACCGGGGCGCGATCGCGATCCGTCCACGGCGGCGTCGGGAAGAACGTGTAGCGCTGACCGAGCTTGGCGAGCAGGCGCGTGTGGCCGAATCGCTCGGCGATCTTGAGTTCTTCCTCGGTGACGATGACGAGCGACAGCCACTCGGCGAGGAAGCCGGGGTCGCCGCCGTGCCCCGCGGGATGGGTGAAGATGACGCCGCGGAAGTCGGGGCGGCCGAGCAGCCCCTGGTCGCCGCCGAGTGCCGCGGTGGCGCCGACATCGGCGCGGTCGCCTGTGCGTGCGCGCTGGTACATCGAGAACACCAGGGCGGCGGGATCCTGCGGGAACTGCTCGGGCGTCTCGCCCTCGCGCCGCCGCACGCCGAGAATCACTTCCTTCTGTCCAGCGCCGAGCAGGCCCTCGCTCGACATCAGCCACGCCGGCAGCGGGCCGTCGGCGCTCTCGAACTCGGTGAGGAAGACGTTGATCGCCAGCTCGTTGGGAATCATCTCCAGGCGCGCGACGCGGACCAGGCCGTTCTCGTCGGGTTCGCCGTAGGTGTGCTCGTGCGGGTGGACGGCGTGCGCGGCGTGGGCGTGCGCGGCGTGGGTGTGGCCGGCGTGCGTGACCGCCTCGTCGTCGAGTGCGGACTCGTCGAGTTCCGTCTCGTCGTCGTCGTCATCGCCTTCGAGATCGTACTCCTCGGAGATCAGGCGGACCGGGGCCTCGACGATCTCACGGCGCGGTGCGTCGGCCCCGACGGCGGTGTCGGCGGGTTCGGGGGTGTCCTTCTTGGTCCACGGCCAACGCATGGATGCTGCTCCTCTCGGTCGTGCGCGAAACTGTCCTCGATCGTCTCTGGAGCCCGAGACCATACCGCGCGACGCGGCGTGCGTCAGCCCGCGTCTGCGGGACCGCGGTTCAGGTGCCAGAGCGAGACCGACCACGGGACGAGGTACAGCAGCACCCACGCGCAATACGGCGCCAGCAACAGCGCCCCGACGCGATCCGCGTGCCACAGCGCGATCTCGGCGACGGTGAGCGGCGCGAGCAGCCCGAGCGTGCCCGACAGTCCGGCTTCTGGACTGCGCAACCCCAGCAAGGCGGCGGTGGCACCCTCGGCCGCCACCATCAGCAGCAGCACCGCGGCCAGCGCCACCACGCGCAGCGACGGCACGATCTCCGCTTCGAGCAGACGGTAGAGGATCACCGCTTCCAGGACGTAGACAAGAGCCTGTGCGGCGAAGTGCACTCCGCCCGGCAGGTGCCAGCGCGCGCGCCGCAAGCACGCGAACCACTGCAACGCGTCGTGGCCCTGGAACAGGCCGCCGGCCAGCGACAGCAGCACGCAGGTAAGCGCGGCAAGGGTGATGTGGGGCATGTCGAGGTGCACGAGCATCAATCCTCCGCGGCGCGCCGCAAGGTCTCGAGTGTATCGTCCAGCAGCCGCTGGTCGCGCAGGTCGTGCGCGTAGCGGGCGAGCATCGACGCATGAGACGCGGCGCGTGCCTGCGCGACGCGGCGGCGGGGCGCATCCACCTCGCCGTAGTGCTGCCAGAATGCGTCGCGCGCCGCCGGCGGCAGGAAGCCGTAGACGACGAACAGGTCGACCGCGGGGTCGCCGCGGTGCACGTCGCCCCAGTCGATCACGCCGGTCGGCGTTCCGGTGTCGTCGACCAGGACGTGGCAGGCGTAGAAGTCGCCGTGCACGAGCACGGTGTCCGCGGGCGTCCAGTCCGGCGGCACGCGATCGAGCAGGGCGCGGTAGGGTGCGTCGGAGGGAATGAGCCGGTCGGCGGCGAGTTGCGCGAAGGATGCGCGGGCGCGCGGCAGCATCACGTCGAGGACCATGCGGCGGCACGGGTCGGGCCCGACGCCGGCGCGCGCGACCACCTCCGGCGGCTGGCCGTGCAGTGCGCGCAGGAAGCGTGCGAGCGGTGCGGCAGCGGCGGCACGCTGCTCCGGCGTGAGCGGCGCGCGGCACGCGGGATGGCCCGGCAACTCGCGGTAGCCCAGGAACGGCCAAGCATACGCATCGCTCGGCTGGCCGCAGAACTCGGGCACCGGCGTGACCAGCGGCAGGAGCCCGGCGATCACCGGCAGCGCGGCGCGCTCCGCCTCGATCGGGGGCACCGCGACGGTGCGGCGCGGAAAGCGGAAGACCCACACGTCGTTGACCAGGAACGCGGTGTTGTCGAATCCTTCGCCGTAAGCCACGGCGCGCACCGGCGCGAGCTGCGGAAACTGCGTGGCGATGAGCCGTGCAGCTTGGGTCGCGTCAACTACATATTCGGCTGTCCAGGTGGGTGACACTCAGGCGACTCCTTCCGCGGCGGGACCACGCGCGGCGGAGTGTAGTGCGTTGCCGAACGACCCGCTACGGCATCAACGGGCGCGCGGTCCCGCCGGGCGTGTCGCGGACCCACAGCACCGAGTTCGGCCACCGGCCGACGATGTAGGCCAGGCGGCCATCGCGCGGGTTATAGCGGGCGTAGAAGGCGTCGGCCACCAGCGGCTGTTCGGCGTCGCCGGCGGGCGTGTTGGTGTAGGTCGCGTGTGCGATCCATCGCGTGCCGAGGTCGGCCAGAGGTCCGGGCCTTCTGTGATCGGCGCGTAGCCGGAGCCATCGAGGTTGACGCGGTAGATGCGCATGCGCGTGCTGTCGAAGGC
>JBKJUD010000198.1:0-3173 GCA_046590735.1 Candidatus Eiseniibacteriota bacterium
GCCGCCGGCGCCGGCCGGCAGCAGCATGCTCCGCGAGCGGTCGGCCAGGACCGCCAGCCGCGTGCGGCCGCCGGCGGCGCGCGAGGTGGCGAGAATGGGACCCAGCAGCAGGAAGACGACCAGCGCGAAGCTCACGGCGCGCAGCACGCCCAGCAGCACCGCGCGGCCCCGGCCCACCACGCGCGCGCTCTGGGAGATCACGCGCAGCGAGTACAGGCAGAGCACGACCACGGCAACGCTGGCGAGCACGATGGCAAGGGGACCGGCGCCGAGGGTGAAGGTCAGGCGCGCGGCCAGGGCGGGTAGCATCACCGGGGTTGGACGCCTCCCGCGCCGCGGGCGTGCGCAGCGGCGGGGCGCGGGATCAACTGGCGCCCCCGGCCTGACGCGGTGTCGACGGCGCCGGCACCGGCACCGCACGGGGCAACCGCGCCTGCCGCAGGTTCACCACGCCGATCAGCACTGCCTGCACCATGTTCGCCACGTTGAGTCCCGCCAGGGTCAGGGAGGTGAGGTCGCGCACGTGCCGCGACGCGTCCGGCGCGAACAGCGCCGGCGCTGCGAGCAGCAGCGCGGTGAGGATCGTGCACAGCACGCCCGAGGTCTTCCCGAAGACCGTGGGCCGGATGGTGATCGGGCCGAAGCGGAGCAGGATGAACGTCGCCCCGACAATCAGCAGGGCCGCGCGCGCGACCACGATCCCGCAGAGGTAACCCGGCGCCAGCTGCATGCGCGCCATCGCCACGAACACGCTCACCGCCAGCGCCTGGTCGGCGAGCATGTCGAGCACGGTACCCAGCCGCGTGATCTGGTGCATCGCCCGCGCGACCACGCCATCGAGCACGTCGGTGAGGGTGGCCAGCACGTAGGCCACCGTCGCCCAGGCGAACTGGCGGGCCAGCACCAGGGACATGAGCCCCGGCAGCACGATCAGCCGCGCGAGCGTGATCAGCGTCGCCACCGGCACGCGGCGCGGCAGGCGCCCGTCGGCATCGCGCAACAACCCGAGGTGCAGGAACTGCCACGCCAGCAGCACCGCGGTCCACGCGAACTGCACGACGAGGAAGCGATGGGCCAGCCGTTCCGACAGCGTGAACGACAGCAGCAGCGCCCAGCCCAGCGCCCCGGCGATCACGACCAGCGCACTGACCCCGACGGAGCGCGCGAGGTCCGGGCTCTCCCACGCGGTGGCGCGGGCGCGCCGGAAGCACAGGCGGGTGTACACCATCCACGCCGATAGGCTGAAGCGCGCCCGGCGCAGGGCGACGAGATATTCCTCGACGAACACGCGGCTGCCTCGCAGGCCCCACGCGCTCGCCGCGCGGGGGGAATCCACCGCTCCTCCGCCGCGCGCGGGTCAGGCGAGCCCCGCGCGGGCCGGAGGTCATTCTACCGCGTGTCCGACGTCGCGGCACCCCGTCCATCCGTGATCGCGACCTGCGCGGCCGCAAGCCGGGCCAGCGGGACGCGGTACGGCGAGCAACTCACGTAGTCCAGCCCGGCCCGATGGAAGAAGAACACCGACGCGGGATCGCCGCCGTGCTCCCCGCAGATCCCCAGCTTGATCCCCGGCCGCACGCTCCGGCCCCGCTCCACCGCGAGCTTCACCAGCTGCCCGACGCCCTCCTGATCGAGCGTGATGAACGGGTCCGACGGCAGGATCTGGCCGTCGACGTATTCGGGCAGGAACTTGCCCGCGTCATCGCGACTGTAGCCGAAGGTCATCTGCGTGAGGTCGTTGGTGCCGAAGGAGAAGAACTCGGCCCGGCGCGCCACGTCGTCGGCGACCAGCGCCGCGCGCGGCACCTCGATCATCGTGCCGACGAGGTACTTCACCTTCACGCCCTCGGCCTTGAGCACCTCGCCGGCCACCTTGCGCACCAAGGCTTCCTGGTGCTCGTACTCGGCGGCGGTGCCGATCAGCGGGATCATCACCTCCGGCATCGGGGTCACGCCCTCGCGCACCGCACGAGCGGCGGCGCGGAAAATGGCGCGCGCCTGCATCTCGGTGACTTCCGGATACGTGATGCCGAGGCGGCAGCCGCGGTGCCCCAGCATCGGGTTGAACTCGTGCAGCTTCTCGACCTCGACGAGCAGCTCGCGCGACTGCGCCTCGTTCTCGATGGCGCGCAGCAGGCCGCGGCGCGCGGCGAGATCGGACTTGTCGGCATCGCTGGACTTGCCGCCCTTGCGCTCGACGCGGGCGGCCGCGCGCTCGAGCGCCGCGACCTCCTTGCGCAACGCGGCCGCGATCTTCTTCGGGTTCTGTCCCGCCGTGCGCAGGGCGTCGACCGCGGCGATCTCCGCGAGCAGCACATCGTGCCGCGGCAGGAACTCGTGCAGCGGCGGGTCGAGCGTGCGGATGGTCACCGGCAGGCCGTCCATCACCCGGAAGATGCCGAGGAAGTCGGCCTCCTGGAACTTCTCGATGCGGGCGATGGCGCGCGCCAGATCCTTCTCGGTGGCGGACAGGTCGCGCTGGGTCGCGCGCAGGGCCGACTGGGCGGCGAGCTTCTCCGCGCCGAGCCGCTTGGTCGTCGTGGTGTCGCGCCGCGCGCGCGCCGACGCATGAGCCTGCGTCACGCGATCGAGTGCGGCGGTCTCCGCCTCCACCTTGCGCGCCAGCACGCGCTGCCTGGGCGCCGCGAGGATCATCGCGACGACGTGCTTGAGCCGCTCCTCGGTGACGGTGCGCTTGCCGGTGGTGCGCTGCTGGTCGAAGAACATGTGCTCGGTGCGGCACAGGCCGATGCCCTGCGCGCCGAACTCGATCGCCTTCGCGCTGTCCTTCGGGGTGTCGGCGTTGGTGCGCACCTTGAGACGGCGGAACTGGTCGGTCCACGACATCAGGGTTTGGAACGGACCGCTCAGCGCCGGCTCCTTCAGCGGCAGGCTGCCGACGTAGATCGAGCCGTCACTGCCATCGAGCGTCAGCACCTCGCCCTCGCGGATGACGGTGTCACCGACGCGGATGCAGCGCTGCGCCTCGTCCACCACCACGTCGCGCGCGCCGGCCACGCACGGCCGGCCCATGCCGCGCGCCACCACCGCGGCGTGCGAGGTCATGCCGCCCACGCGCGTGAGGATGCCCTGCGCGGCGTCCATGCCGTGGATGTCGTCGGGGCTGGTCTCGTTACGCGCCAGGATCACGCGCTCTTTCAGCGCACCGCGCC
>JBKJUD010000228.1:0-3187 GCA_046590735.1 Candidatus Eiseniibacteriota bacterium
GCCTTCGAACCCTCCTCTTCAATCGCGATCGTGCTCACCGGATCGACCGGTGAAGAGACCTGCCTCCTCGATTCGGCCCGCCTCCGCCTCCTGCGATGACGTCGCTGACGGCGATGACGTAGTGTTCCGCCGTCGTTTCATCTCGCCTGCGGCTGTGCTACCCTCTGACACTGCGAGAGAGGGTGATGCCTGTGCTGTCCCGCGCAGTTCCCGGCCTACGTCGCGAGCGCCCCAAATCCATCGGCTCTTGAGGTGATCTCATTTTGACCAGATCTCTGGCCTTCGCTGTGCCTCGCCTTGTGAAGCGGGTGTGCTGCGCATGCCTGATGCTCGCCGCTGGGGTGGCCCCCGCCGTCGCGCAGACAGGGATAGCTTTTGTGCAGGTGGCGGCGGCGGTCCCGCAGACGCCACAGCTGTCAGTAGCCGCCACGTACGCCGTGGCGCAGACCGCCGGCAATCTCAACGTCGTCATCGTCGGCTGGAATGACACGACCGCGCAGGTGCTCAGCGTGACCGACACGCGAGGAAACACCTACTTGAAGGCCATCGGCCCGACCGTGCGCTCCGGGCTGGGCACGCAGAGCATCTATTACGCGACCAATATTGCGGGTGCGGGGGCCGGCGCGAATACGGTGACGGCGGCGTTCGATGTCGCCGCGCAGTATGTCGACCTGAGGGTTGCGGAATACCGGGGGATCGCCCTCACCAATCCGGTCGATGTGGCCGTGGGAGCTCAGGGAAGCAGTTCCACGAGCAGTAGCGGCTCGGTCACCACCACGAACCCGAATGACGTACTCGTAGGCGCCAATTTGGTTGCCTCCCGGACGCTCAGCGCGGGCACGTCGTTCACGAGCCGCATAATCACCAGTCCCGACGGAGACATCCTCGAAGATCGGGTCGTGACGTCCGCCGGGAGCTACAGCGCAACGGCTCCGACAAACGGTGGGGCCTACGTGATGCAGATGGTCGCGTTCCGGGCGGCGACGGTGACGCCGGACACGCAGGCGCCGACGGCGCCGGGGGGACTGACGGCGACGGCGGGGTCGAGCAGCCAGGTGACGCTGGGGTGGACGGCATCGACGGACAACGTCGGGGTGACGGGCTACCTGATCGAACGCTGCCAGGGGGTCTCGTGCGGCGGCTTCGTGCAGATCGGGACGTCGGCGACGGCGGGCTACACGGACTCGACGGTCGGTGGGTCGGCCAGCTACAGCTACCGGGTGCGGGCGACAGATGCGGCGGGCAACCTGAGCGGGTACTCGAGTGCGGCCGGCGTGACGACGCCTGCGCCGCCGGACACGCAGGCGCCGACGGCGCCGGGGGAGTTGACGGCGACGGCGGATTCGAGCAGTCGCATGGATTTGGCGTGGACCGCCTCGACCGACAATGTCGGCGTCACCGGCTACCTGATCGAACGCTGCCAGGGTCTCTCGTGCGGGAGCTTCGCGCAGATCGGGACGTCCGCGACCGTGAGCTACACGGACACGACGGTGGCTGCGTCGACCAGCTACAGCTACCGGGTGCGCGCGACCGACGCCGCCAACAATCTGAGTGGCTATTCGAGCGCGGCCAGCGTGACGACGCCGGCGCCGCCGGATACGCAGGCGCCGACGGCGCCCGGGGGGCTGACGGCGACGGCGGGGTCGAGCAGTCGCATTGATTTGGCGTGGACCGCCTCGACTGACAATGTCGGCGTCACCGGCTATCTGATCGAACGCTGCCAGGGGGCCGGCTGCGGCGGGTTTGCGCAGGTCGGGTCAGCAAATGCCACGGCGTACAGCGACACGAACCTCGACCCCTCAACCACATACTCCTACCGCGTGCGGGCAGTCGACGCGGCGACGAACCAGAGCGGCCCCTCGAATACGGCCAACGCCGCGACCTCCGCTGCCGCCGCGATCGCGCTCGTCCAGCACGTCGGCAAAGATGCCGGTTCCACGAATTCGTCCACGCTTGCGTTCAGTGTCGCGAACGCCGCGGGTAACTTCATTGCCGTTGCGATTCGCGCCGGCTACACCGGCCAGACGATCACGGTGAGCGACACGCGAGGTAATACCTACCGCAAGGCTGTTCAACTGAACGAGACGGCTGACGGCACATCGCTGGCGCTCTACTACGCGGAGAACATCGCTGGCGGGTCGAACACCATTACCGTGTCCTGCTCGATTGCCGGAGGGACGCTGCGGTTTGCGATCTTCGAGTATGCCGGCCTGGCAGGTTCGAATTCGCTGGACGTCGTCGCCACGGCGCAGGATACGAGCGCGGTGGCCAGCAGCGGCACGGCGACGGCGACCTCCGGCGGGGACCTCGTCATCGGGCTCGTGTCGACGGCCAACCCCGCGACGTTGACGGCGGGCAGTGGTTTCGTGATTCAGGAGCGCGTCCCCGGCCCTCCGAACACGAAGCTCGCTGCCGAAGATCGGATCGAGCCCGTGGCTGGGGCAATCTCGGCCGGCGCCGCTCTGTCCAGTGCCGACAAATGGGGGGCGCTCGTCGCGGCGTTCCGGGCGGCGACGGTGACGGCGGACACGCAGGCGCCGACGGCGCCGGCGGGACTGACGGCGACGGCGGGGTCGAGCACCCAGGTGACCCTTGGGTGGACGGCGTCGACCGACAACGTCGGCGTGACGGGCTACCTGATCGAACGCTGCCAGGGGATCTCGTGCGGCGGCTTCGTGCAGATCGGGACGTCGGCGACGGTGGGCTACACGGACTCGACGGTCGTTGGGTCGACCAGCTACAGCTATCGGGTGCGGGCGACAGATGCGGCGGGCAACCTGAGCGGGTACTCGAGTGCGGCCGGCGTGACAACGCCGGCGCCGCCGGACACACAAGCGCCGACGGTGCCGGTCGGGCTGACGGCGGCCGCGGATTCGAGCAGCCAGGTCACGCTGGGATGGGCGGCCTCAACCGACAACGTCGGCGTGACGGGCTACCTGATTGAACGCTGCCAGGGGGCGGGCTGCAGCGGGTTTGCGCAGGTCGGGACAGCGACGACGCCGGGGTATATCGACGGGACGGTGGCGGGCAGCACCAGTTACAGCTATCGGGTCCGGGCGCGGGATGCGGCGAACAATCTCAGTGGCTACTCGAACGTGGGGAGCGCGACCACTCCAGTGGGGCCGGACACCCAGGCGCCGACGGCGCCGGGGGGGCTGACGGCGACGGCGGGGTCGAGCAGTCGCAT
>JBKJUD010000245.1:0-4853 GCA_046590735.1 Candidatus Eiseniibacteriota bacterium
GCCCAGGACGCCGGCCGAGGTGCGGGCCTGGACGCGCGACTCCAGCATCGCCGCGACCGGCGATCTGAGCTTGACCGCCACCGCCGACCAGACGGTCAACGCGGTGGTCGTGGCCGTGTCCGTGGCACTGTCTGGCGGCCTGGTCGGCATCACCGGCAGCGGCGCGGGCATCCACGTCGAGAACAAGATCGCCACTGCGGTGGAGGCGTTCATCGACGGCGTGACGAGTGACCGCGGCATCGCCGCCGACAACGTCGTGCTCGATGCGACGGATGCGTCGCTGATCAGGGCCGACGCTGCGGCCGTGGCGGTTGCCTTGAGCTTTGCGCCCATCGGCGTGGCCGTGGCCATCGCGGCGATCGAGGCGAGCAACGAGATTGGCAACACGGTCCTGGCCGCGATCACCGACGCCGACAACGGCAGCGGCGAGATCTTGCTGGCCAACAACGGTGTCCAGGCGCGCTCGGGTGTCATTCGCTTGAACGCGCATGAGCGCTCGACGATCGATGCCTCGGCCGTGACGGTTGCCGTGGCCGTTGGCAGCATCGTGGCCGGCAGTGGCGCAGGCGCCCGGGCCACGAACACCACCACCACGGCGACGACGGCCAAGATCGAGGGCAGCAGGACGAAGGCGGCGAACGGCACCGCCGTGAAGGCCGAAGACGACTCGTCGATCAGCGCCAAACTGCCGACGATCTCGATCTCGGGCGGGCTAGTCGCCCTGGCGGGCGCCGTGTCGCTGACCGACAACACGATCGGCAGCACGGTCGACGCGTTCATCGAGAAGTCGAACACCGTCACCAGCGCAGGCAATGTCGACGTGACGGCCGACTCTGACATCGTGGTCAAGGCCGAGACACTGACGGTGGCGGTTGCCGTGGGTTTTGGTGTGGCCACAGGCTTTGCCAAGGCCACCAGCACGATCAATGGCCACACCCAGGCCTACATCGGTGAACTCGCCGACGTGACGGCATCGTTTGGCAACGTGACGGTCTCGTCGACCTCGAGCGACGAGGCCACGTCGCTGATGAAGGGCGGCAGCGGCTCACTCATCATTGCCGACACCCACCTGTTCAGTACCGCGACCATCAACGCGGCGACCCGCGCCTGGGTCGGTGAAAACGCCAAGGTGCGGGCCAACAACCTGACCGTGCAGACCTTGAGCCCCGACGCGGCGCAGAACGCGGCCACGCGCAAGGCCGAGGCGAATGCCTTCGCGGTGGCCATCGCCCTCGGTGGCAGCGCCGTAGAGATCGTTGCCAAGGCGGAGATCGGCCAGGCCGCAGTGACCGAGGCCACCGTCGGGAAGGGCGCGCAACTGACGATCACCGGCGGCACCCTGAGGGTCGACGCGCAGTCGTCGAATTCGGCCACGGCCAAGACGCCGGAGCCGTCGGTGGCATTTGCGGTGGGTGTCGCAGTCGGGCTGATGGACGCCACGGCCACGGTGGCCGGCGCAACCTTGGCACGGGTGCAGGGCGACGTGGTCAGTGCCGATACGGTGACGGTCAAGGCGCGCGGCACGAACACGGCCACCGGCCTGTCCGAAGTGCTGAGCATTGGTTTTGTCGGCGGTGGCACGGGCCTGACCGCCACCGCCACGGTGACCGCGGACGCCGATGTCGATGCGCTCGTCGAGTCGACCAGCCTGATGACCGACGTGACACACGCGGTGCTGGTGGATGCCTTGTCGGTCAACACGGCGGACGCCAAGACCCCCGGCCGGGCCGGATCGGTTGTGGTCGCGGTGAACAAGCTGGGTGCCACCGCCAGCGTGGGCGCCGGCACGAAGGCGCTGATGGATGGGGACATCCTGAGCGCCGGTTCACTCACCGTCCAGGGCATAGGCACGAACACGGCGACGGCCAGGGTACTGGCGGAGGGTGGCGCTGTGGGCGGGGCCGGCGGCGACGTGACGGCGAGTGCGACGATCACGTCACTGGCCGTGGTTGACGCGGCCATCGGCAGCCATGCGACTGTGACCTTTGCATCGGGTGCCGTGCTGGTGGATGCACAGGCTAAGAACACCGCGGATGCGCAGGCCAAGTCCTTCGCAGGGGCCGCGATTGCGGCCGGATCGACTTTGACGGCTGCAGCCAGCGTGGGCGGTGCCACGAAGGCGCAGATGGATGGTGACATCCTGAGCGCGTCCCAGTTGACGGTGCAGGCCAAGGGCACGAATACGGCAACGGCGCCGATCGAATCCATCAACGGCGGCGCCCTGGGCGCGGGGTTCGGCGCCACGTCGACCGCAACCATCACGAACCAGGCCAATGTCGAGGCCGGCATCGGCGCGACCGGCAGTGCCAACGTGGCCGGAGCGGTGCTGGTCGATGCCTTGGCGGTGAAGAACTGGGCCGATGCCCACGTCATCGGCACGGCCGGCGCGGGTGGCATCTCGGTCGGCTTGTCGACCACGACGGCCACGGTGGCAGCGGCCACGCGGGCCGTGATGGACGGCGACATCCTGGGGGCTGACTCGCTGACACTGCGGTCCACCGGCACGAATGTGGTCGCTGCCATCAGCGATGGCTTGAGCGTGGGTCTGCTCGGCGCCGGCGTGGGCTTGTCGACCAAGGCCTTGGTCACGTCGGAGGCGGATGTCGAGGCCTTGGTGCGCTCGGCCGGCTCGATGAACGGCATCGCGCATGCCGTGCTGCTGGACGCCAAGTCGAACAATACGGCAACTGCGGACACGCCGGGACGGGTCGGCTCGATCCTGGTCGGGGCCGCCAAGCTGGAGACGATCGCCAGCATCGGTGGCGGAACCACGGCGCTGATGGATGGCGAGATCCTGCGTGCGGGCTCGCTCACCGTGCAGGCCGACGGCAGCAACACCGCGACCGCGACGGTCAAGTCCGAGGGCGGCTCCGTGGTGGTCACGGCGGCGGACGTCTCGGCCACAGGCACAGTCACGTCCGATGCCGACGTCCAGGCTGTCATCGGCTCGAATGCCAAGGTCACCGTCCCGACCGGCGCTGTGGTGGTCGACGCGGGTTCGACGAATGTGGCCAACGGGCGCGCGTACAGCTATGCGGGTTCCCTCGGCGGCGCCGGCAGCACGCTGCACGCCACGGCAAGCGTGGGCGGGGGCACACGTGCCCATATGGACGGCAAGCTCCTGGATGCCGCCTCACTCAAAGTCGCCGCGCACGGGACGAATACGGCAAAGGCACCGATCGAGACCCGAAACGGCGCGCTTCTAGGCGCTGGGTTCGGCGCCTACGCGGATGCGAGCGTGACGAGCGCGGCGGTCATCGAAGCGGGCATCGGTTCGACCGGCCAAGTCAACGTGACCGGTGCGGTAGGGGTCGATGCGCTGGCGGTGAAGAACTGGGCCGACGCACACACCGACGGCACCTCCGGTGCACTGATTTCGATCGCGTTGTCGTCTTCGACCTCCAACGTGAACGGCGCCACCGTGGCGCGCATGGACGGTGACGTGCTCGGCGCCGCCAGGCTGACGGTGCAGGCCACTGGAACCAACCAGGCCACGGCAACGTCCGAATTCCTCACGGTAGGCATCCTGGGTGCCGGGGCCAATCCGTACTCGACCGCGACGATCGGTGCAGCTGCCCGGGTTGAGGCCAGCATCGGATCGACCGGGTCGGTTGCCGATCCGACGACGCTGGTGACCGTGTCGGCAACGTCACCCAGCAACGAGGCGACGTCGGTGACCAAGGGCGGCGGTGGCGGCGTCGGCGTGACCGTGCTGTTGCCCAAGGCCGAGTCCCAAGTGCTGGGCGCGACGGTGGCATCGGTGGCAGAAGCCGCGCACATCGCGGCGGGCAGCCTGAAGGTCAGCGCCAAGTCGATCGACGACCGGGCCAAGGCCTCGCTCACCGGCGTATCGTTCACCGTGGTGGCCAATGCCATCGACAGCACGGCCAATACCAAGGTCGACCGCGGTGTGCGGGCGTTCATCGGCGCCGACGGCGCCCGCTCGCTGCCGACCACGACCGTGATCGACGTGGCGGGCAATGTCGAGGTGACGGCGAATTCGAACCAGCGTGCCGAATCGACCATCAACATGGGCGGCGGTGCCTTGGTCGGCAACGGCGGCGGCCTGCTCGGCAACGTGGACCCGGGCTGGGGCATTCGCAGCACGACGGAAGCATTCGTGGGCGCTGGCACGCGCGTTGAGCGGGCCGGCGCATTGAAGGTCGAGTCGACCATCGACGGCGCGGTCGTCAACGTCGATCTGCTGATCGGTGGCGGCGCTGCCGTGCTGAACGTCGGCCTGGCCGAGGGCAAGGCCACGGCCAGCCCCACGTCGCGAGCCTTCATCGGTGACGACGTGCTGATCGGCCGCTTTGCAGCCGGACAGATCGCCGGCGCGATCCTGGGCGACGTGGAAGTCAATGCCACGGGCCGGGCCGAGGGCGATGCGCTGGTCCGCACTTTTGGCGGCTCGCTGGTGCTCAACATCGGCAACCCGAAGGCGACGATCAACATCACGCCAGCGGTGCAGAGCTACATCGGCACGGCGTCGAACGCCACCGCGCCGACAATCGTGGCCACCCAAGGTGATGTCAAGGTCACCGCCACGCTGAAGAAGAACGCGACCACGCCGACGTCGACAAACGACGTCATCCAGAGCGTTCAGGACGGGGACGACACGCTGAACTTCCTGATCGACCTGGCGGACGGCGCGGTCGTGCAGTACGTGCAGGGCAGTGGCGGGATCAATGGCCTGGTCAACGGGCGCGAATACACGGTGCTCGACGCGACGAACAACGCACGCACGCTGCGGCTCGGCAGCCTGTTCGATGCGAGCGCGCTGCAGTTTGCGGCCGACGGGCAATACCAGCAGGGTGGTGTCGACGCCGACAAGGACACGATCTACTTCTCTG
>JBKJUD010000283.1:0-11060 GCA_046590735.1 Candidatus Eiseniibacteriota bacterium
CGTGCCCCACACATAGTGATCCGACATCACGTCGCCGAGCACGATCACACGCTGGCCGGCCCAGGCGGCGGCCAGCGCCTCGATGCGCGCGCGCGGCAGGCGCGGCACGGCGACGTGATGTCGGATCACTATGTGTGGGGCACGGTGCAGCGCACCTCGCCCGAGGCGCCGGTCCCGGTGGTGGACGTGGTGACCGAATCGACCCGGCCCGGCGGCGCCGCCAACGTGGCGCGGACGCTCGCCGCGCTCGGTGCCTGCGCGCGAGTGATCGGCGTGGTGGGCAACGATGCGGCCGGCGATACCTTCACCGCCGCGCTGGTGACAGCCGGAATCGAGACCACCGGCCTCGTGCTCGACCCCTCCCGGCCGACCACCGTGAAGACGCGCATCGTCGCCCACAACCAGCACGTCGCCCGCGTCGATCACGAGAGCACCGCGCCGTTGTCCGATGCGGTCCGCGCCCAGCTGCTCGCGGCGCTCGACCTCGCGCTCGGGGGCGCGCGCGGGCTCGTGCTGAGCGACTACGCGAAGGGCGTGCTGACGCCGGAGCTGGTCGCCGCGGCGCTCGCCGCGGCTGTCGCGCGCGGGGTGCCGGTGTTCGTCGATCCCAAACGCGAACGGCTGCTCTTCGACGTGCGCGGCGCCGACATCGTCTCGCTCAACGAGATGCGCGCCGCACAGGTCAGCGGGAGGGCGGTGACCGATGACTCCGTCGAGGAGATCGGATGGTCGCTGCGCGAGCGGATCGGCTGCGCTGGGTTGCTCATCACGCGCGGCCCGCGCGGCCTGTGTTTGCTCGACGGGGAAGGGACGGCGCGCCACATCGGCACCGTCGCGCGCAAGGTGTTCGACGTGACCGGGGCAGGCGACACGGTCGTCGCCACGGTGGCCGCGGCGCGCGCCGCGGGTGCGACCGCCTACGAGGCGGCGGTGATCGCCAATCACGCCGCCGGTCTGGTCGTGGCCGAGGTCGGCACCGCGGCGCCGTCACTCGACGCCCTGCTGGCCGCGTGCGCCACGGGCGAGCGCGCCCACCAGGGCGAGGACGCCGAGCAGGGCGCACTCGCCGACCACTTCCGCAAGGTGACGCCGTCGTGACGGCGCCACCGTGCGCCCCGGTTCTCTCCCGCGACGAGGCCGTCAGCTGGCGCGCCGGGGAGCGCGCGGCAGGCCGGCGCGTCGTTTTCACCAACGGGTGTTTCGACCTCCTGCACGTCGGCCATCTCGCCGTCCTCGAAGCCGCCCGCGCCGCCGGCGACGCGCTGATCGTTGCGCTGAACACCGACGCCAGCGTCGGCCGCCTCAAGGGCGCCGGCCGGCCGTTGGTGCCGGCGGCCGAGCGCGCCGCGGTGATCGCCGCCTTGCGCTGCGTCGACGCGGTGACACTTTTCGACGAGGACACGCCGGCGGCGCTGATCGAGGCGCTGGTGCCCGACGTGCTGGCGAAGGGTGGGGACTACACGGCGGCGTCCGTCGTCGGCCACCACACGGTCGAGTCGGCGGGCGGGCGGGTGCTCATCGTCCCGCTGGTGCCGGGCCACTCCACCACCCGGCTGGCCGCCCGCGACGGCAGCGCCTGACCGTCGAAAATCGCCCGCGCCCCCCGCGCGGACCTCGCATCCGAATCCGCCCGCCCCCATACTCCCCCCATGGCACTCGTTCAACTCGGATCCATCACCAAGGGTTTTGTCGGCACGCCGGTTCTCACCGACGTGTCGTGGCGCATCCAGCCCGGCGACAAGGTCGCGCTGATCGGCGGCAACGGCGCCGGCAAGACCACGCTGCTGCGCATCATCGAGGGCGAACACGACGCCGACTCGGGCTCGATCAGCCGCATGCCGGGCCTGCGAATCGGCACCGCGCGGCAGCAGACGCTGCTCGACGCCAGCGACACCACGCCGCTGTGGGACGTCCTGCTCGCCGCCGCCGGCGACGTCGCCCAGATGGAGGAGCGCCAAACCGCGATCCTCCACGAGATCGAGCGGCTCTCCGCCTCCGGCCAGGACAGCGAGGAGCTGACCGACCTGCTCGAGGAGTACGGCCTGCTGCAGGAGCGCTTCCACGCGCTCGGCGGCTACTCGCTGGAATCGCGCGCCGCCGCGGTGCTCGACGGTCTCGGCTTCGTGCAGGCCGATCGCGGCCGCCCGCTGGCGTCGTTCTCCGGCGGGCAGCGCGGGCGCGTCTCGCTGGCCCGGCTGCTGCTCGCCGAGCCGGATCTGCTCATGCTCGACGAGCCCACCAACCACCTCGACATCGAGGCGGTGGAGTGGCTCGAGGAGTTCATCGCCGGCATGCCGGAGGCCGTCGTCGTGGTCTCGCACGACCGGCGCTTCCTCGACCGCACGGTGACCAAGCTCGCCGCGCTCGAGGACGGCAAGCTCGCGCACTACTCCGGCAACTACACCGCCTACCGCGAAAAGCGCGCCGAGGAGATCGCCGCACAGACCAAGGCCTACGAGCTACAGGCCAAGGAGATCGCGCGGCAGGAGGAGTTCATCCGCCGCAACATTGCCGGCAACAACACCAAGCAGGCGCAGAGCCGGCGCAAGCAACTCGCCAACCTGGTCCGGCTCGACCGGCCGAGCCACGAGCCGGCGGTGATGAAGATGAATCTCTCGCCCGAGCAGCCCACGTCCGACGTCGTGCTGCGCGTGCGCGGCCTCGACAAGACCTACCCGGCCCAGGACGGCGGGCTCCCGAAGCATGTGCTGCAGCAGCTGGAGTTCGCGGTGAAGCGCGGCGCGCGCGTCGGCATCGTCGGACCCAATGGCGCGGGGAAGTCGACGCTGCTGCGCGTCCTCGCCGGCGTGCTGTCGCCAGATTACGGCACCTACACCTGGGCGCCCGGCGTGAAGGTCGGCTTCTACGACCAGGACCACCAGAACCTCACCCCCGGCCAGTCGGTGCTCGACTGCGTCTGGGAAGTCGATCGGCTATCGATGGAGGAGCACATCCGGACCTATCTCGGCCGGTTCCTGTTCCGCGGCGATGAGGTGTTCCGGCGCGTCGAGTCGATCTCCGGTGGCGAGCGCGGCCGCGCGTCGCTGGCCCGGCTGCTGTTGACCCGTCCCAACGTGCTGATGCTCGACGAGCCCACAAACCACCTCGACATCGCCTCGCGCGGCGCGCTCGAGGACATGCTCGAGGGCTACGAAGGCACCGTCATCGTCGTCTCGCACGACCGCTACTTCCTCGACCGCATCGCCAACGAGTTGCTGGTGATCGGGCATGGCGACCCCGAGTGGGTGGGGTCGACGTATACCGAATGGCGCGCCAAGATCGCCGCCGCCGGGCATCGCGGCGCCGCGCCGGCCGCCAAGGCGACGGCTCCGCCGAAGCCCGCGCCCAAGCCGGAGTCCGCGCCGAAGCCGAAGCCCCGGCCCGCCTCCACGCAGGCCGCCAGCCCCGCGCCCGCCTCGCGCGAGGAGCGCAAGGCCGCCGAGCAGGAACTCCGCCGCCTCAAGCGTGAGGTCGAGAACTCGGAGACGGACGTCGAGAAGTGCGAGCGCCACCTCAAGACACTCGGTGAGACGATTGCCGCGCATCCGCCCGATGACTTTGCCGCGCTGGTCGGGCTGTCGAAGCAGTACGAGGACGCGCAGGCCGCGCTCGATCGCGCCGTCACGCGCTGGGAATCCGCGCAGGACGCGATGGAGAAGGCCGCGTCGACGAGCGACGCCTAGGCGCCGCGCGGCGCGCTGCGCCCTCGGATGCGTTGACACCGTGCAGCACCACTCCTAGATTCTCCTCGTGCGACGTGCGCCACGTCGCGCGGGGCGACACTCTCGGCACGAGGGGGGAGACCATGCAGCGCATGCGCACCGTGATCATGGGGGCCGGTGGCCGCGACTTTCACAACTTCAACATTCGCTTCCGCACCCGCCCCGACATCGAGGTCGTGGCATTCACCGCCGCCCAGATCCCTGACATCGACGACCGCACCTACCCGCCGGCGCTCGCCGGCCCGCTCTACAAGAAGGGCATTCCGATCCGCGCCGAGGCCGACCTTGCCCGCATTCTGGTCGCCGAGCAGGTGGACCAGGTCATCTTCGCCTACTCCGACGTTCCTCACCTGACCGTCATGCACCACGCCTCGACGGTCAACGCGCTCGGCGCCGACTTCGTCCTGCTGGGCACCCGCGAGACCATGCTGCGCAGCGTCCTGCCGGTGGTGGCGGTGTGCGCGGTGCGCACCGGCAGCGGCAAGAGCCAGACCACGCGACGGGTGTGCGCGCTGCTCAAGCAGCGTGGCCTGCGGGTCGCCGTCATCCGCCACCCGATGCCCTACGGCGACCTCGCCCAGCAAGCCGTCCAACGCTTCGCGAGCTACGCCGACCTCGACGCCCACCGGTGCACCATCGAGGAACGCGAGGAGTACGAGCCGCACCTCGACGCCGGCACCGTCGTCTTCGCCGGGGTCGACTACGCGCGCATCCTCGCCGCCGCCGAGAAGGAATCCGACGTGATCGTCTGGGACGGCGGCAACAACGACACCCCGTTCTACTGGCCGGACCTGCACATCGTCGTCGCCGACCCGCACCGCGCCGGTCACGAGATCACCTACCATCCCGGCGAGACCAACCTCCGCATGGCCGATGTCGTGGTGATCAACAAGGAGACCACGACCTCCTACGCCAACATCGAGGCAGTGCGCCAATCGGTGTTCGCGCGGAACCCGCGAGCGCGAATCGTTGATGCAGCCAGCCCGCTCTTCGTGGACAATGGCGAGATGCTGCGCGATCGCCGGGTGCTGGTCGTGGAAGATGGGCCGACGGTGACGCACGGCGACATGGCCTACGGCGCCGGTGTCATCGCCGCGCAGAAATACGGCGCCAGCGAAATCATCGATCCGCGGCCCTTCGCGGTGGGCTCCATCGCCGCCGCGTTCCGCGCCTACCCGCATCTCGAGCGGGTGCTGCCGGCGCTCGGCTACGGCGCGCGACAGATCACGGAACTCGAGAAGACCATCAACGCCTCCGATGCCGAGGTCGTCGTGATCGCCACGCCGATCGACATTCGCCGCGTCGCCACGCTGACCAAGCCCGCCGTGCGGGTGCGCTACGAACTCGCGGAGATCGGCACGCCGACCCTGGACGACATGCTCGCCGAGATCTTCGACGCCGAGGCGGACACCCCGCCGCCGGTGCCCGCGGCGGCCAAGCGGAAACCCACACGTCCCGCCCCGAAGCCCAAAGGAACCCGTCGATGAACCTGTACGAATACCAGGCCCGCGCACTGCTCGCTCAAGCCGGGGTCCCGGTGCCCGCCGGGGAGGTGGCCCGCACCGCCCCCCAGGCGCGCGCGCTTGCCGCGAAGTTCGGCGGCCTGCTGGTGATCAAGGCGCAGGTGCACGCCGGCGGGCGCGGCAAGGCCGGCGGCGTCAAGCTGGCGAAGACCGCCGCCGAGGCGGAGACTCACGCCGCGAACATCCTGCGCCTCACCATCAAGGACCTGCCGGTCAACCTGGTGCTGGTCACCAGCGCGGTGGACATCGACCGCGAATACTATGTCTCGATTCTCATCGATCGCGCGACCAAGGCGCCGATGATCATGGCGAGTTCCGCCGGCGGCATGGACATCGAAGAAGTCGCCGTCACCGCGCCCGAGAAGATCGTGAAGGTCGGCCTCAGCGCCGACCGCCCGATGACGCAGGCCGAGGCGATGCGCGTCGCCGCGCAGCTCGGGTTCCGCGGCGGGGAAGCGACGCAGGCTGCCGATATCTTCCGGAAGATGGAGCGCGTCTTCTGGGACAGCGACGCGTCTCTGGTCGAAGTGAACCCGCTCGTCGTCTCGCCGGACGGGCGGCTGTGGGCGGTCGACGCGAAAATCTCGCTCGACGACAACGCGCTCTTCCGTCACGATGCGCTCGCGCAGTTGCGGGACGAGTCGGCGGAAGACCCTCGTGAAGTTCAGGCGAGACATGCCGATCTTTCTTTCGTAGGATTGCAAGGTGCGATAGGCTGTTGCGTGAACGGTGCAGGACTCGCGATGGCCACGATGGATCTCGTGAAGTTCTTCGGCGGTGAGCCGGCGAACTTTCTCGACATCGGCGGTTCGAGCAACCCGACCAAGGTTGTCAACGCGATGAAGATCCTCACCAGCGATCCGGATGTGCGTGCGGTGCTGATCAACATCTTCGGCGGCATCACGCGATGTGACGATGTGGCGCGGGGAATCCTGACAGCGCTTGATGAACTCGATATCAAGCTGCCGATCGTGATTCGGCTGACCGGGACCCGCGAAGCGGAGGCCAAGGAACTGCTCGAGAAGGAAGGCCGCGGACGCCTCATCTGGGCGTCGACCATGGACGAAGCCGTGCAGCGCGTCATCGCTGCAGCAGGCGGACGGGCGAAGAGGGTGCCCAAGTGAGCATCCTCATTGACCGCTCTACCCGCGTCCTCGTTCAGGGCATCACCGGCCGGGACGGCTCGTTCCACGCCCGCTCCATGAAGGCCTACGGCACCAAGGTCGTCGGCGGGGTTACCCCCGGCAAGGGCGGCCAGTTCGTCGACGACATGCCCGTCTTCAATACTGTCGCGGAAGGCCGCGCCGCCACCGGCGCCAACGCCACCTGCATCTTCGTGCCCGCCCCGTTCGCCGCCACGGCGATCCTGGAGGCGGCCAACGCCGGCATCGAGTTCATCGTCGCCATCACCGAGGGCGTCCCGGTTCTCGACATGTCGCGCATCTGGAAGGAACTCGAGGGCCGCCCGGTCCGCCTGCTCGGCGCCAACTGCCCCGGCCTCATCACCCCCGGCCAATCGAAAATCGGCATCATGCCCGGCCACATCACGACGCCTGGTCCCGTCGGCTTGGTCTCCCGCTCCGGCACGCTCACCTATGAAGTCGTGTGGGCGCTCACCGAGAACCATCTCGGCCAGACCACCTGTGTGGGCATCGGCGGCGATCCCATCAACGGCACCAGCTTCCTCGACGTGCTGCAAATGTTCGAGGCCGACGCGGCCACCGAGGCGGTGGTGATGATAGGCGAGATCGGCGGCAACGACGAGGAAGTGGCCGCGGAGTTCATTCGCACCCGCATGACCAAGCCCGTGGTCGGCTTCATTGCCGGGCAGACGGCCCCGCCCGGGCGCCGCATGGGACATGCCGGCGCCATCGTCACCGGCAACTCCGGCACCGCGGAGTCGAAGATCGCCGCGTTCAAGCGCGCCGGCGTCCCGGTGGCGCGCATCACCTCGGAAATACCCGCACTCATTCGACAGGCCTTGGCGAAGCGGAAGCCCGCACGCCCACCTGTCACCAGGAAGTCGGAGGACGGCGCGAAGCGGACCGGAAAGGCATCGTCGGCAAAGACGACGTCCGGGAAGTCCGCCAAGGCCGCGTCTGTGAAGACGAAGGCGACCGCGAACAAGGCCACGGCAGCACCGTCGGGGAAGACGGCGCCGAAATCTGCATCGTCGGGTCAGACGACGCAGAAGCCTGCCACGTCCGCGAAGCGCGCAACATCCTCCGCCAGACCGCCTGCGCACGGAAAGTCGCAGGCTGGTCGCACGTCCGGACGTCCCGCCGCGAAGGCAGCGACGACGGCCGGCGCTTCACGCAATGCGTCCGAACGGTCGGACGCGGCGCGTCGCGCGTCGAAGTCCCAGGCAGGAACGCGCACGGAGACCACCCGAACCGGGTCGCAGAATGCGTCCCGGACCACCGTGGGAGGAACAATGGCAAAGACTGCTGCTCCGAAGAAGAAGGCCGCCAAGAAGGCTGCCAAGAAGTCGACCGCCAAGAAGGCGGCGAAGAAGACGACCAAGAAGGCCACCAAGAAGAAGGTCGCCAAGAAGGCTCCGGCCAAGAAGGCGACCAAGAAGGCGACCAAGAAGCGGGTCGCCAAGAAGGCGACCAAGAAGCGGGTCGCCAAGAAGGCCACCAAGAAGCGGGTCGCGAAGAAGGCCCCGGCCAAGAAGGCAGGCAAGAAGAAGACTGCCCGCAAGGCCACTCGGAAGGCCGCGAAGAAGTAGTCCGCGGACCACTCGCCCGTCGCCGGCCGCGTCCTCGCCCTGGGAGCAGGACGTGCGCCGGGGGCGGGCGAGCTCCGTTGTCATCAGTCGAAGGAGGAAGCAGTGCAAACGCTTTTCATGATCAAGCCCGACGCGGTGCAGCGTAATCTCTCCGGCCGCATCCTGGCCCGGATCGAGGAGGCCGGCTTCATCGTCCGTGGAGTCAGCCTGCAGCAGATGTCACAGGCCGATGCCGAGGAGTTCTACGCGGTCCACGCGGAGCGCCCCTTCTTTCCCGACCTCGTTGCCTACATGACCTCCGGGCCGATTGTCGTCTGCGTGCTCGAGCACCCGAACGCCGTGCAGCACCTGCGCGACACCATTGGCGCCACCGACCCGGCCAAGGCCGAGGCAGGCACCATCCGCAAGGACTTCGGCCTGTCGATGCAGGCGAATTCCTGCCACGGCTCCGACTCGCCGGAGAACGCCCGAGGCGAAATCGCCTACTGGGTCACGCGCGGGATCCTGCTGACCCCGGACAGCGTGACGGCCTAGCCGCCGCCGGTCCGCGACAGCAAAGGGAGGCCAGGCCCGGGGACACCCCCGGCCCGGCCTCCCTTCCACGTCTGCCCCGACAACCGGGTCCGCGACGATTTGACGAACCTCCGGGCGTGTGATTACCTCGGGAGTATCCTATCCTCCCGCAGCCGGCGGGGTTCCCGGACGGTCCCCGGACGCCCCCTGACTCCCCGGCGGCCAGGCACGGTCCGCCGATCCATCGCACACCTTCCACCGAGAGGAATCCGATGTCCGAGCCCACGCAGTCCTTCCCCAAGATCACCCCGCACCTGGTGGTGCGCAACTGCTCCGAGGGCATCGCCTGGTACATCAAGGCGTTCGGTGCAACTGAAGTGCAGCGTCACCCCATGCCCGACGGCAAGATCATGCACGCGACCATCAGGGTCAATGACGCGATGGTCTTCCTGAACGACGAGATGGAAATGATGGAGGCGTACTCGCCGCTCCACTTCAAGGGTACGCCGGTGACGATGACGCTCTACGTCGATGACGCCAACGCGTGGTGGGACCGCGCGGTGAAGGCCGGCGCGACTGTCGACCTGCCGCTCGCCGACCAGTTCTGGGGCGACCGCTACGGGATGATCACCGATCCCTTCGGCCACCAGTGGGCGATCGCCCAGCACATCAAGGACATGACACCCGAGGAAATGCAGGTGGCCAGCGCCGAGGCGATGGCGCAGATGGGCCAGCACTAGCCCCCGCCGCACGCCCGCGCGCGGGCCGCAACGCCCGCGCGCCGCGACATGCCCGGCCGCGTCGCGTCCAGCCCACTGCCAGCCGTGCGCGCCTGCGCCCAGCGTGCGCGCGGCGAAGTGCGTGGCCGGGAACTCCCCCCGGCGCCCGTCGTAGGTCATTCCGGCCGCGCTCGTAACCCTGTCGGCGGCCCCCTCGTCCCCGCCGCCCGGGCGTCGGGGCGGAGCCCGCTTCCAATTCGTCAACTGCATGCTGGTCCGCAAGATGTGCGGTCTCCCGGAGCATCCTTCTGGGTTGAAATTCCCCCGTGCCTCTGGTAAGGTCCGCGCTTCGGTTGGGACCCCCCTGGCTTCGCGGTCCGCGCGACGCGTCGCGGCGGGCGTGCTCTCGGGAGGCAGCATTGCGCATCGATGTCACCTATCTCGTCCGCGGGCTCAACAGGCTGAGCGTGGACGAGGCGCCCGCCGCTCTTCAGCTTCCGGCACCACGCACGGAGCTGGCGGCGGAGGCGGGCGACGAGGCGGTGCATGCCGATGCCGCCCTTGGGGCCACGTTTGCCGGCCCGGTCCACGCGGAGTTGCGTGTGACCCGGAACGAGGAGGAATTCCTGCTCGACGCCGAGCTCAGCTGCCCGGCGGAGCTGGAATGCGGACGGTGCCTGGTCTGGTTTCCGTCGACGGTGGAAGCGAGCTTTCGCAGCTTCGTCCGCCGCAGCGAGGGACCGGCGCCGCATCGCACGTTCGAGGACCAGATGGACGAAGGTGGGGTGATCTACCACACCGGGCGTTTCCTGGATCTCGGCGAGGCGGTGCGGGAGGCGCTCCTCCTTGCAGTGCCGCTGCGGCCGTTGTGCCGCGACGACTGTCGCGGCCTGTGCGCCGGGTGCGGGGCGGATCTCAACCACGAATCGTGCCGATGTGCGAGTGCGCAGGGCACGCGGGCGTCCTGAGGATTCACGCGGGACACCTGAGATTTCACGCACCGGCCACGCTGTACCGAGGGCCGGGTACCGGATTGAAGGAGATGAACGCCTCATGGCCGTTCCGAAAAGACGCCACTCGTCCACGCGCCGCGACAAGCGCCGCCACACCAACTCCGTCCTGCTCGCCCCCCTGCTGGGGCGGTGTTCCCACTGCGGCCAGCCGTCGCTGCCGCACCGCGTGTGCAAGGAGTGCGGCTACTACAAGGGTGTCGCCGTCCTCAAGAAGGACTCGGACGACTAGAGCAGGGTGGATGCTCCCGTGCGTGAGCCACGCGCGTTTGCCGGTGCCCGCACGAGGCGGGCGCCGCGGCGTGGATCCCGCGCTCGACGAGCGGCCCTGACCTTCCCGTGACAGACGCCTCCACTCCACCCCGCATCGCGTTGGACGCGATGGGCGGCGACCATGCGCCTCGCGTGATCGTCGAGGGCGCCGTCGCGGCCCTCGCCGAACATCCGGGCGAGTTCACCATCCTCCTGGTCGGCGATCGCATCGTCCTCGACGCGGAACTGGCGCGCCTCGGCTCCACCGACACGCCCGGCCTGTCGATCCTGCACGCCGACGAGTCCGTCGAGATGGCGGAGAAGGGCGCAGCCTCCGCGCGCAAGAAAACCCACTCGAGCATCGCCGTCGCCGTGAAGGCCGTGAAGGACGGGACGGCCGACGGCATGATCAGCGCCGGCAACACCGGCGCGGTCGCCTCCGCCGCCTTGTTGACCCTCGGGCGTGTGGCCGGATTGCGCCGGCCTGCGATTGCCGCGTTCATCCCCACCGACACCGGCGGCTGCGTGCTGCTCGACGTTGGCGCCACGTCCGATTGCAAGCCGGAGCACCTGCTGCAGTTCGCGGTCAT
>JBKJUD010000316.1:0-12822 GCA_046590735.1 Candidatus Eiseniibacteriota bacterium
GACACCCACGTCCTGCCCGGCGTGCCCTACTTCTACGCGGTGACGCCCTACCGGATCCAGGCGAACCAGTACACGACGGTGAAGGTGGCGCGGCCGCCGGTGGCGACGCAGGACCAGATCATCATCCTCAACTCGCCGGCGCGGCAGTCGGTGGAGTCGTTCAAGATCGTGCCGAATCCCTATCGCGGCGGCGCCGGCTGGGATCTCACGCCCAACGCCACCGATCCCACCGGCACCAAGATCGGCTTCTTCGACCTGCCCAAGGCGCGGTCGGTCATCAAGATCTACACGCTCTTCGGCGACCTGGTGCAGACGCTCGAGCACGATGGCTCCGCCGGCAATGGGTCGGCGTACTGGGACCTGCGCACCCGCAGCGGACAGGACGCGGCGAGCGGCGTCTACATCGTGCGCGTCGTGTCCGCGGGCGGCGCGGCGGAACGCAAGTTGATCATCGTGCGCGGCCGCTAGGGCAGCGTCAGCACCACCTTGCCGAAGGCCTCCCGTTCCTCCATGCGACGGTGCGCCTCGGCCACCTGGTCGAGCGGCAGCACGCTGTCGATGACCGGGTGCAGCAGCCCCCGGCCGACGAGGTCGAGCACGGTGCCGAGTTCCGCCAGACCGCCCATCGTCGAACCGAGCACGCTGAGGCTCTTGAAGAAGATGTGACGCAGGTCGAGCGTCGCGCTGTAGCCGGTGGTGGCGCCGCAGGTGACCAGCCGGCCGCCCTTGGCCAGCGAACGGATGCTGGTCATGAACGTCTCCGCGCCCACGTGGTCCACGACGACATCGACGCCGCGCTTGGCGGTGAGCGCGCGCACCGCCTTGCCGAAATCGGTGGTGGCGTGGTTGATCGTCTCGTCGGCGCCGAGGGCGCGCGCTTTCGCCAGCTTCTCGTCGCTGCTGGCGGTGGCGATGACACGCGCGCCGTGCAGCTTGGCGATCTGCACCGCGGCGCTGCCCACCCCGCTGCCGGCGGCGAGCACCAGCACGGTGTCCGACGGCTTCACCTGCACGCGGGCGACCATCATGTGCCAGGCGGTGAGGAACACCAGCGGCACCGCGGCGATGGTCTCGTAGGGCAGGTCGCCGGGAATCGGCAGCGCGTTGACAGCCGGGACGACGATGTACTCCGCGCATCCGCCGTTGGCCGATTCGCCGAAGATGCCGTAGTCCTTGCACAGGTTGTGCGCGCCGGCGCGGCACTGCTGGCAGCGGCCGCACGAGTAGCCGGGCGCGATCACCACGCGGTCGCCGGGTTGTGCGGTGGTGACCGCGGCGCCGATTGCATCGATCTCGCCGGCGACATCGCACCCGGGAATCAGCGGGAGCGGAAAGCCCCCGCCGTCGATTCCCTTGCGCACCCAGAGATCCATGTGATTGAGCGCGACGGCGCGCACCTTGATGCGCACCTCCGCGGGACCGGGCTCGGGAATTGGAAGGTTTTCGTGCAACAGCTTGTCGTAGCCGCCGTGCTCGCGGACGATCACGGCGCGCATGGTGGGGGGCATCGGAACTCCTTCGGGAGAAACGGGTGACGGAGCGGCGCGGCCGCTAGAACCCGTAGTCGATCTCGGGGGCGTACGCATGCTCGCGGACGAGGAGCCGCTGCAGTCGGGCGGCGCCGAGTTTCGCGCAGTAGGCGGCGCGGTCGGGCACGCCGTAGACCCACTCGTCGAGCCATGCCAGCAACCCCTCGCGACTGCGCGTCGAGGAATGATAGTCGGCGTGCGCGTCGTGGTCTCGGGCGTAGAAGCCTTGCACCGGCGAGGGATGCGCGCCCCACGGCTCCTCGACCACCGCGCCGACGAGGTCGCCGGGGAACAGCGTGCGGTTGGGATCGCGACGGATCGAGCGCTCCGAGACCACTTCCTCCGCCACCACGAGGATCTGCTTGGCGCCCATCGCCATGTCGACGGTCAGCCCCAGCGTGCCCCACGCGTGGCTCGCGCCGCCGGGCTCGGCGCGCTGCACGTGGATGATCGCGACATCGGGCTGGATCGCCTCGACGGCGTGCAGCCGCTCGTTGGTGAACGGGCAGCGCACTTCCTTGAGGTGCGCCTGGCGCGCGAGGTCCGAGCCGAGCACGGTGCGCGTGGGCAAAAACGGCAGGCCCAGCCGCGCGGCGTGAAGCGCGGTGGCCAGCGTCAGGTTGGAATGATCGATCACCTCGATAGGGTGCGGGATGCCGTCCTCGACGGCGCGGCGAAAGTTGTGCGCCGAGCCCATCATCATGTTGCCGATCCACGCGGCAATCACGCGCTCCGCGCAGCCGGCGCCGATCAACTGGTCGAAGACGATGTCGCTGACCGGTCCGATCAGCGTGAGGTTCTTCTTGCGCTGCCGGATGATCTCGTGGCCCACCGCGACGGGAATCATCTGCTCGAGCGCGGCGCACAGCGCAATGCGCGTGCCGTCCGGGATCAGCGCGTCCACGGCCTGCGCCATCGTCATGCGCTTGTCGGGATGGCCCGGCACCAGCTCGATCGGGGGCCGCAGCGGCGAGCTGGGCACCGGCGCCTCGCTCATCGGCCGCTCCAGCGCGGCGCGCGCTTTTCCATGAACGCGGTGACGCCCTCCGACATGTCAGCCATCGGCATCAGCTCGCGGAAGTAGAGATCCTCGACGCTGCGCAGCCGGGCGCGGAAACTCTGCGTGCCGCCGGTCGCCACGCCGAGGGCGCGGCGCGTGAGGCGCAGCACCGCGGGCGACACCGTGCGCAGCGTGGCAAGAAGCTTCTCGCCCTCCGCGTCCAGGTCGGCGGCGGGGACGACGCGCGAGACCAGCCCGCAGGCGGCGGCTTGCGCGGCGGTGAGGCGCGCGCCGGTGAGCACCATCTCCGCGGCCTTCTTCGGGCCGACGAGACCGGGCAGCAGCAGTGCCGCCACCGGCGGGAAGCAGCCGACGGCGATCTCCGGCTGTGCGAAGGCCGCGGTGTCGGCGGCGAGCACGAGGTCGCACGCCATTGCCAGCTCGCAGCCGCCGCCCAGGGCGACTCCGCGCACCAGCGCGACGCTGACCACGTCACGCTCCGCCAGGTCCTCGAAGACGCCGTGGAAGGTGGTGAGCATCTCCTCGACCTTGTCGGCCGTGTGTTCGCGGATGTCGGCGCCGGCGGAGAACGCCTTCTCGCCCTGCGCCGCAAACACGACGCACCAGGTGTCCTCCGGCGCGGCGGCCAGCGCGTGGCGCAGCTCGCGCATCATCGCGATGTCGAGGATGTGCAGCGGGGGCACGGCCAGCGTGAGGCGGAGAACGCCGGCGTCGGAGGTGGCGAGGATGCGCGTGTAGTCGGTCATGGGTGGGAGGGTGGCATGGGGTCCGGGGAGCGTCAAGGATTCGAGGAGCCGCGGCCCCGCGCGCCGAACACCGCGTGGAGTTCGTCGAACGGCGCGGCGTCCGCCAGCGCCTGGAATGTGCCGCCGGCGTGCAGCTCACGCGCCGCGCGCAGGAACCCGCCGTAGGCCACACGCGAAAACGCCGAGCCCACCGAGATGCGCCGCACGCCGAGATCGGCCAAGCCAGCGACGGTCAATCCCGGGGCGGGCGCGACGACCAGCACGTTGACCGGCACCGGGGCGACCGCCCGGACGAGGTCCGCGATCTCGGCGAGATCGGTCATGCGCGGCGCGAAGACGCAGTCGGCGCCGGCGTCGGCGAAGGCAACGAGGCGATCCCGCGCGACCCGCGCCGCATCCGGCACGCCGACCAGCACCGCCTCGCAGCGGGCGGTCAGCACGACGGGCAGGCCGGTGGCGTCGATGGCGCCGCGCGCCGCGCGCACCCGCTCGATCGCGGCCGCGCGTTCGTACAGCGGTGTTGCGGCGTCGCCGGTGGCATCCTCGATCGACAGCCCGGCCACGCCGGTCGCCACGCATTGTGTGACGTGCGCGGCGACATCCTCGGGCGCGTCGGCATAGCCATTCTGGAAGTCGGCGTTGACCGGGATGGCCACGCCGCGCGCGATGTCGCGCAGGTGCGCGAGGACGGTGTCGAGCGTGAGGGCGCTCACCGCGTCGGGCAAGGCGCGGCTGAAGGCGAAACCCGCCGAGGTCGAGGCGATGGCGGGAAAACCGAGATGTTGCAGCAGCACCGCGGAACCCAGGTCCCAGGGATTGGGCATCACGAAGCAGCCCGATGCATGCAAAGCGCGGAAACGCGCGATCAGCGCGAGGTGACGATCGATCCAGTGCTGCATGGCGGAAGACTCCCTTCAGGGAAGGAGGGGCGTGAGTTCCTGGCGCAGCGTCGGCAGGTCGCGGTAGAGCAGGGCGTGCAGTCCGGCCGTCCGCGCCCCTTCGACATTGCGTGGACTGTCGTCGACGAACGCTGCATGCGCGGGCGCCACGCCGTGGCGCGCGAGCACCCGCGTGAACACCGCCGGGTCCGGCTTGCGCGCCCCGAACTCGCAGGTGGCGTGCAACCGCTCACCAACCGCATCGCACACGCCCGGCGCCAGTTCCGGCAGCGCCTCGCGCAGCAGCGGTCCCTGGTTGGTGAGCAGCGCGACGGACACACGCGTGGCGACCTCGCGCACGAAGGCCAGCACGTCGGGCCGCTCGCGCATCGCCGCGCGGATCGCGGCGGCCTCCAACCCGGTCATCGCCACCGTCTCGCGCAGGCGTGCGGCCGGGTCGAAGTCGATCAGCACCCCATCAAGGTCGAAGATCACGAGCGACACCGGTGCGGGCATCAGAGCTTCAGCACCTTCGCGTAGGTCGCCTCGTCAAACCCCACCACCAGCGTGCGGCCCTTGCGCCAGGTGGGCGCGCGCAGGTTGCCGGTGGGGCCGAGCATGACGGCGAGCAACGCGGCATCGGTCGGCGCGTCGCGCTTCATGTCGAAGGTGACGACCTTCGTGCCCTTGGCCACATGCACGGTGGCGGCGTCGTGCGCGAGCGCCAGCGCGTCCTTCGGTCCGAGTCGAGTCTTGGTGGCGTTGACCTGCTCGGTCACGGCGATGTGCTTGTCCGCAAGGAACCCCTGCGTCTTGCCACAGGTCACTCAGCCGGGACGGTGGTAGCTCCAGTCGATCGTCGGGGGCATGGCGGGTCTCCAGCGGGGAAACAGCAACGGCGCACCGTCCCCGAAGGTACGGTGCGCCGTCACCCGTCGTCCACTGCCGCGCGGCTCAGGCGGTCGGCTGCGTCCAGAAGCCGCCGGGATCGGCCGCGCGGATGATCGTCAGTTCGTCGGCGGTAGGCTCGGGGGTGACGCCAAGGTCGGGGGACACGCGCAGGTCCCAGCCGGTCTGGGCGATGACGTCCTCGAGGTGCACGCCCGGGTGCACGGACTCGAGCACGGCTTCGCCGGTGGCGAGGTCGAAGCGCATCACGCCGAGCGTGGTCAGCACCACCGATGGTCCGCCTGGACCCAGGCCCTGGCTCTCGCGCCAGCCGGCGCCATCGCCGTGGCCGGGCGAGGTGCGGTAGTGCACCTTTTCGACGAAGCGGCGGCGCTCGTGCTTCATCAGCACCACGAGACGCTTGGCGAGGCACGCGATGTCGGCGGCACCGCCGGAGCCCGGCAGGCGCATCACGCGGCCGTGCACCACGACCTCGGTGGAGTTGAGATTGCCGAAGCGGTCGATCTCGCCGGCGCCGAGGATGCCCACGTCGATGCGCCGCTGCTGCAGCATCGCCAGCACCGAGAGCGTGTCGCCGCAGTACAGCGCGCCGGTAATGTTGGGCGGGTCGCCCATGGTGCGCAGCACGTCGCGCGCAGCGGTGGTGCGGATCAGGCCATTCTCATAGATGGCACGCAGCCGACGGCCCTGCTTCTGCGCGACGATCATCGCCATCAGCGGCAGGCGCGCGCCGACGAAGACGGTCTCGCCGTCCTGCAGCTCGCGCGCGGTGGCGGAGATCATCAGCTCCGCGAGGGTATAGGGCAGCGGCGAGGCGGCGAGATCCGGAAGGACGGACATCGGCGGCGGCGCTACTGGAAGCGCCGGTCCGCGCTGGGGTCGGGCATCGCGACGCCCCACTTGTCCATGTGGACCTGGAGGTCACACATGTACTGCTCGCGCATCGCCGCACCGGGGGTGCGCTTGATGGCGAACTCGACGGCCTGCGCGTCGGCGCGCGACTGGCTGCGGCCGAAGTTGTCGAGGCCGCGCGGGTACCACTTGGCCGCCATCTCGGCGAAGTGCGTCTTGTTGTCGGGATCGCGAATGTAGTCAGCGATCTTGTTGACCGCGAAGGCGCGGTGCAGCCGCTCCTCCTTGATCATCTGCCCGACCGCGCGGTCCAGCGGCGCGTAGGTGGAGTCGACGAAGTCATCGAGGTAGTAGGCCACAACGCCGGTGACGAAGAACAGGTAGGTGATGACGTCCGGCCAGGTGTCGACGGCCACGTTGAGCGACTCGAGCTTGTGCTCGCCCGGCTTGCGCCAGAGCATCTCGTCGACGACGTCGCGGCGCCCCAGCTCGATCAGCAGCTTCGACATCTGCCACGCGCGCCGCATTTCCTCATTGATGATGCGGGCGATGACCCAGCGATCCTCCGCGGTGGGCGCGTGATCGAGCCACGGGCGCAGCTGCTGTATCGCCGCGTAGCCGCTGTCGGCCTGCACCGAGAGGAAGTGGCAGAGCACATCGAGGTACTCCGCCGACATCTCCTCGGGCATTTCGTACTTCTTGATGGAGGCTGGGCTTTCCACGGTACGGTCCTCGGGATCGGCGCGGTGGGGAACGAGTGCTAGAAGATGTGGCGGTCCCACTTCTCGTCGGGAAGGTCAAGGCCCATGTTCTTCACCTCGGCCGCCACCTCGTCGATGTAGGCGACGCGCAACTCCTCATTCTCGGTGAGCTTGATGCCCTGCGCCAGCACCCGCGTGTTGCGGCTCACGCCGGCCTTGCCGAACATGTCGAGTGCGCGCGGGTAGAACTTCATCAGGCCGCGCTGCGCCTCGTCCTTCGTCTTGCGGTCGCTGGCCAGCCGCGCCATGCGCGAGGTGCCGAAGCCCAGGTGCAGCTTCTCTTCTTCAAGCATCATGTCGGTCACCCGCGCCAGCGGCGCGAAGGACGACTTCTGGAAGTCGCGCAGGTGGTAGCAGCCGACGCGGTCGATCAGGAAGGTGAACGCGGCGACATCGCCGAAGGTGTCGAACGTGATGTTGAAGGCCTCGAGCTTGTGGTGGTTGCGCTCGGCCCACAGCAGCTTGTTCACCAGTTCCTGCTGGCCGATGTGCTCGAGCAGCCCGCACATCTGCCAGGCGTGGCGCATCTCCTCCATCAGGATGCGCGAGAGCAGCCACCGGTCATCGGGGGACGGGCAGCGATCCAGCCAGAGGGCCAGCTGCTGCACCGCGGCGAGCTCGGTGTCGGCCTGGATCTCGAGGACCTTGACCACGTCGGAGAGATAGATCTCGTCCATCTCCGAGCGGGTTTCCATCCGCTTCATGCCCTGTTGCCATTTCATCCCAGCGTCCTGCCAGGGGGAGGTGGTAGGGGCCTGCTGTGACATGGAGCGCTCCTGTTTCATCGGTGTCGTGCCGGTTGCGCGCGAGTCGCCTGACGAGCGTATCGCCGGGCGCGGGGAATTGCCATGGGACCTAGGTGCCGGTGAAGTTGGCGGTGCGCTTTTCGACGTGTGCGGCAATGCCTTCCTTCGCGTCGCCGCTCTGGAACAACTGCTGCTGCAGCTCGCGCTCGATGGCCAGCGCCTCCGAGAACGGCACCTCGAGCCCCGACTGCACCGCCCGCTTGATGCGCCCGACGGCCTTGCTGGCCTTGGCCGGCGGCACGAACTGGCGGCAGTAGTCGTGGATCTGCTCCTCGAAGTTTTCGGCAGCGAACACGTCGTTCACCACCCCCCACTCCTTGGCCTCCTCGAAGGTGAAGAGATTGCCGACGACCATCAGCTCGATGGCCTTGGCCTTCCCCACCAGCCGGCCCAGGCGCTGGGTGCCGCCGGTGCCGGGCAGGACGCCTAGGTTGACCTCCGGCAGGCCGATCTTGCCGGCGTTGCGCTTGGCGATGCGCAGGTCCGCCGCCATCGCGATCTCCAGCCCGCCGCCGACGGTGTGCCCGTTGAGCGCGGCCACCACCAGCTTCGGGGTCTGCTCGAGGCGGGTCAGCGTCTCGTTAGCGTGCAGGCAGAAATAATACTTGAAGGTGGGGTCGACGGTGTTGAGCATGTTGATGTTGGCGCCGGCGCTGAAGAACTTGTCGCCATGGCCGCGCAGCACGATCACGTGCACGGCGTTGTCGAAGCGAGCCTGGAGGATGGCGTCGTCCAGCTCCCGCATCATCTCGTAGGTGTAGGTATTCGCCGGCGGGTCATTGAGGGCGATGTAGGCAATCCCGTCGCGCACGCTGTAGTCGACCAACGCCATCCTGAATCCTCCTTGTCATGCCGCGGACCGCGGGCGCGATCCGCCATTCTGCCCGCCGGTCCGACGGGGTAGTCCGGGCGCGGCGTTAGCCGCTGATGTCGATCCACACGCTCTTGATGTCGGTGTACAGCTCCATCGCGTGCATGCCCAGTTCGCGGCCGAAGCCGCTGGCCTTGAAGCCGCCGAAAGGCGACGCGCTGTCCATCGGGCCGTAGGTGTTCACCCATACGGTGCCGGCCCGCAGGTCGCGCGCCATGCGGTGGGCCTTGCCGATGTCGCGCGTCCACACACCGGCCGCCAGGCCGTACAGCGAGTCGTTGGCAATGCCCACCGCGTCCTCGACGCTGTCGAAGCGGATGACGCTGAGCACCGGGCCGAAGATCTCCTCGCGGGCGATCGACATGTCGTTGGTGACACCGTCGAAGACCGTCGGCCGGACGTAGTAGCCGCGGCAGTCCCCGAAGGTGGCCGCCTCGCCGCCGGTCGCGAGGCGGGCGCCCTCGGCCTTGCCGGCCTCGACATATCGCAGCACACGCTCCTGTTGGATGCGGCTGATCTGCGGACCGAGGCGGGTCTTGCTGTCGAAAGGGTCCCCCTGGACCAGCGAGCCCGCGCGCGCCACCAGCTTCTCCACGACCTCGTCATGCACGTCGGCCTGCACCAGCAAGCGCGAGCCGGCCGAGCACACCTCGCCCTTGTTGTAGAAGATGGCATTGGTGGAGCCGCGCACGGCGGATTCGATGTCGGCGTCGGCGAAGATGATGTTGGGCGACTTGCCCCCGAGTTCGAGGCTCAGGCGCTTCACCGTGCCGGCGGCCCGCCGCATGATGTCCTGGCCCACCGGGGTCGAGCCGGTGAAGGCGATCTTGTCGACGCCGGGGTGCTCGACGAGCGCCGCGCCGGCGGTGGCCCCGAAGCCGGGGACGACGTTGACGACGCCGTTCGGCACGCCGGCCTCGGCGATCAGCTCGCCCAGGCGCAACGCGGTGAGCGGGGTGAGTTCGGCGGGCTTGAGCACGCAGGTGTTGCCGGCCGCGAGTGCGGGCGCCAGCTTCCACGCCGCCATGACCAGCGGGAAGTTCCACGGGATGATCTGCCCGATCACGCCGACCGGGCCGCGGATGGTGTAGTTGAAGAATGGCCCGCGCACGGGGATGGTCTCGCCGTGGATCTTGGTCGCCCAGCCCGCGTAGTAGCGGAAGCAGTCGATGGCGGTGGGCAAGTCGATGCGGGTGGTCTCGCCGAGCGGCTTGCCGGTGTTGAGCGTCTCCAGCTCGGCGAGCTCGGCGAGGTGCGCCTCCATCACGTCGGCGATCTTCCAGAGCAGCTTGGCGCGGTCGGCGGCGGCCAGCTTCGGCCACTTGCCGGTGTCGAAGGCGGCGCGCGCGGCGCGGACAGCGCGATCGATGTCGGCGGCGCGGGCCTCGGCGACCTCCGCGAGCAGTTCGTCCTTGGCCGGATTCATCACTTGGAAGGTGGCGGATTCGACGGGACTGACCCAGGCGCCATCGATCCACAACTGGGTGCGCAGGGCGGTCATGGTTGGCTCGGACGGCACGCGAGTCGCTCCTCGTGATTCATAAGGGGTGGGCCGCACCCAACGCCGGATCGAGCCGCGACACCCGGCTGGGTGCGGCGCGGCGGGTGGCGAGAGGGGGCAGGCGGGATGGGATGGCGTCCATCTCATGGTGTTGCAAGAGAGTAGGAACGATGGCGAGTGAAGTCAAGGCGGCCGCGGCGGGCCGTTCGCGGTGGTCCCGGGCGGAGTGCGGGCGAAGGCCGGCGCGTCATGTCGCCGGCACCGCCGCACAGTCGGCGTTCCCTGTCCTCCTTGCCGCAGAATGGGCCAAATGACCCATGGAGGCACCAATCGCCCGGTTTGGTGTGCGGCCGCACTCTGGCGTGGTACAATCTGCGTGTCGCTCCCCCGTACACTCACCCTTAGCCGCGCAACGTGATCCCGGGCTTCCCCCATCAACGCCCTGTTCCGGATCGCGAGGAGGACACTACCATCATGACTTGTACGCGAGCCTTTATCGCCGCACTGATCGCGGCGCTGATTCCCGTATCCGCCCTCGCCAATGCACGCGTCACCAGCGTCACGGCGGTGGACGGCGGCTGTGTGACCGGACCCTCGGGCAACAAGAGCAACCAGAGCTGGGACGTCCAGAAGGGCAAGACCTACCAGATCACCTTCAGCGGCGTCACCGATTGCGCCAACGGGGGCACCGGGTCCTCGATCACTTTCGTGCTGAAGAACACCGTGGGCGGCAACACGTTCTGGACCGCCAACAAGGCGTCGACGGGCGTCTACAGCGGCACCTTCATCCTCCCGGCCGGCGGCTGCGAAACCTTCCCGGTGCGGTACTGCACGGAGAACGGGGACGCGAACAGCGGGTTCGAGGCGTGGGCGCCCAGTGGCGACGCGAAGGTGCACATGCGCGCCTCGACGTTCTCCACCGGCTGCTCCAGCCCGAGCGAGGTGAGCTGTGGCGTCACCCCGGTGCTGCCGTCGGCCTGGGGCACCATCAAGTCTCTGTACCGCTAGGACGAACGCATCCGGCGCGTCTTCGCGGCCGGCCAGCGCACGACCAGTGTCCCGCCGGGCCCACGCCCGGCGGGACTTCGTGCGCTGGGGGCTAGTCCGCGGTGGGCGCCTGCAGGTAGCAGCGCTCGATGGTGTCCGCATCCGGCTCGTAGTCGCAGAGGTCGGGCATCTGCTCCGGCGTGTATTCGCCCTCGCCCAGCTTCAATTCACGGCCGTCCGGCGCGGTGATGGCGGTCAGCGCGGCCCATTCGGAATCCTCGAACAGCACCACCAGGCGCCACCCTTCGTCGTTGACGAAGGCCATCTCGGCGGCGTCGTCCTCCTCCCACACCACGCCCTCGGTGGCGAGCACCACTTCCCCCCGCTCGATGGCGTTGAGCACGTCGAAGACTTCCGATTCGGACAGCGTGTCGCTCATGGGGCACTCCGGTGGCGGGCAACAGCCGGGCGGCGCGGCCCGGCAGACGTGAACGAGGCAAGCGTACCGAACTCGCGGCGGCGGCGGAATGAGAAAGCGCGGGAGGCCGGGTCAGGACGCCGGGGCGGTGAGCCAGCGCGCCAGCTCGGGGCCTTCGGGCCGGTAGTCGCAGAGCGCCGGCATGTCCTCCAGCGAGAACTGTCCCTCGCCGAGGATGACCTGCCGGCCATCGGGGGCGTCGACCTGGACGATGCCGCTCCACGCGCCCGCGTCCAGCGCGACCACGAAGCGCCAGCCGGAGGCCACGCGGAATTCCACGTCCGCGACGCCGCCTTCCTCGACCAGCACCGCGCCGCGGGTGAGCGCGAGCCGGCCGCTCTCGATGCGGCGCAGGACGGCGAAGATCTCCGATTCGCGCAACGGCTCCATCGCACGGTCTCCCCGGCAGCGGCAGCGGCCCCCGCGCCGCGTCTGCGCCAGCCTAGCCCCGCCCGCGGGAGGGCGGCGAGCGAAAAGCCCGCGCGGACAGGACCGCCCCACGGCCGGGCCGTCTTGCCGTCATCCGGTGCTGTCGCTAGGATGGCGGCCCTTGGTCACCTGCCGGTCTGACGCCGCGCATCGGCCACCTGCCCGGGAGCTTTCAGCGCATGGATGTCCTCGAGTCCCGTCTCGACCCGCACTCCCCCGAGTGGGCCGACAACGCCGCGCACCACCGCGCGCTCGCCGCCGATGTCGCTGCGCATCTCGGCCGCGTGCGGGAGGGCGGCGGCGCTGCGCTGCGCCAGAAGCACGAGGCGCGCGGCAAGCTGTTCGTGCGCGACCGCATCGACCTGCTGCTTGACGCCGGCACGCCGTTCCTCGAGCTGTCGCCGCTGGCCGCGACCGGCTTGTACGGCGACGCAGCGCCAGCCGCCGGCGTGATCACCGGCATTGGGTCCATCCACGGCCTCCAGTGCATGGTCGTCGCCAACGACGCGACGGTGAAGGGCGGGACCTACTTCCCGATGACGGTCAAGAAGCACATCCGCGCGCAGGAGATCGCGCTCGAGAACCGGCTGCCCTGCGTGTACCTGGTGGACTCCGGCGGCGCGTTCCTGCCTCTGCAGGCGGACGTGTTCCCGGACCGCGAGCACTTCGGTCGCATCTTCTACAACCAGGCGCGGATGTCGGCGGAGGGCATCGCCCAGATTGCGGTGGTGATGGGCTCGTGCACCGCCGGCGGCGCATATGTGCCGGCGATGAGCGACGAGGCGATCATCGCCAAGGAGCAGGGCACCATCTTCCTCGGCGGGCCGCCGTTGGTGAAGGCGGCGACCGGCGAGGAGGTCACCGCGGAGGATCTCGGCGGCGCCGACGTCCACACCCGCATCAGCGGTGTCGCCGATCATTTCGCGCTCGACGACCGCCACGCGTTGGAGATCGCGCGCAGCGCGGTCGCGCACCTCAACGCCGTCAAGCGCGTCGACGCCGACCTGCGCGAGCCCGAGCCGCCGTTGCACGACCCCTCCGAGCTGTACGGCGT
>JBKJUD010000390.1:0-16084 GCA_046590735.1 Candidatus Eiseniibacteriota bacterium
CCCGGCACACAACCGCCCGACAAGCCCTCTCCCCTCGACCCGGCTCCCACGGGAGACCCCGCAGCGGTCCGTGTCCCCTCGCCCGGCGAGGGTGCCGTGCCCGGCGACGATCCCACCGCCGACAGCGACCCCGCGCTCGATCCGGACACCCAGTCCGACGACACCGAAGCCGGCAAGTCCTTCGGCCAGACCACCGTGGGCTACGCGATGCGGCTGCGCCACTGGATCGTCGGCGACGCGCGCAATCCGTTCGATCCCGCCGTCTTCCACCAGGTCGCATTGATTGCTTTCTTCGCGTGGGTCGGCCTCGGCGCCGACGGCTTGTCGTCCTCGTGTTACGGCCCCGAGGAACTCTACCGCGCGCTCGACGGCCACACCGGGATGGCGCTGTTCCTCGCGTTCGCGACGATGATCACCGTGGTGGTCATCTCGGCGAGCTACTTCCAGATCATCGACCTGTTCCCCAGCGGCGGCGGCGGGTATCTGGTCGCGACGAAACTCCTGGGCAGCACCTGGGGCGTCATCGCCGGCTGCGCGCTGGTGGTGGACTACGCGCTGACCATCGCCACCTCGGTGGCGAGCAGTCTTGACGCGCTGTTCTCGATGATGCCGCTGTCGATGCATTTCCTGCGCGTGCCCAGCGTGTTCGGCGCGATCATCCTGCTCACCGCGATCAACCTGCGCGGCACCAAGGAATCGATCAAGGTGCTCACGCCGATCTTCCTGCTGTTCGTGGCCACCCACATCGCGCTGCTCTTCGCCGCCACCTTCGGGCACCCGGTCGAGTTGCTCGGCCTGCCCAGCAATGCGGTCACCAGCTTCGGCGAGTCGATCACCAGCCTGGGCATCGTCGGGACGATGCTGATGCTGTTCCGCGCGTACAGCCTCGGCGCCGGCACGTACACGGGAATCGAGGCGGTGTCGAACGGGCTGGAGATCCTGCGCGAGCCACGGGCGCAGACCGGCAAGCGCACGATGGTGTACATGGCGATCTCGCTGTCGCTGACCGCGTCGCTGCTGATCATTGCCTACCTGATTCACGACGTGAAGCACGAGGCCGGCCGCACGCTCAACGCCACGCTCGCCCACGAGGTCATGCTCGGCTGGCACATCGGCAGCATTCCGCTGGGGTCGCTGCTGGTGTTCCTGACGCTGCTCAGCGAGGGCGCCATCCTGCTGGTAGCGGCGCAGACCGGCTACGTGTCCGGGCCGCGGGTGCTCGCCAACATGGCCATCGACAAGTGGGTGCCGCGCCGCTTCGCCAACCTCTCGGAGCGCCTGGTGACGCAGGACGGCGTGCTGCTGATGGCGGTGATCGCCGCCGGCATGCTGGTGTACACGCGCACGTCGGTGCACACGCTGCTGGTCATGTACTCGATCAACGTGTTCATCACCTTCTGCCTCACCCAGCTCGGCATGGTGCGTCACTGGTGGGAAGTCCGCGGCACCGAGTCCGGCTGGCTGCACCGCATGATCATCAACGGCGTCGGGCTGGCACTGTGCCCCGCGATGCTGATCGTCACCGTCGCCGTGAAGTTCGGCCAAGGCGGCTGGGTCACGCTCATTGTGACCGGCACCGCGATCGCCATCTGCTGGGCGATCCGTCGGCACTACCGCCGCATTGCGCGCTACACCCAGCGCCTCGACGAGATCCTGATGTCGCTGCCGGTAGGCCGGCACACCGCCGACGAGATCAAGTTCAACCCGAAGGGCCGCACCGCGATCCTGCTGGTCGACGGCTTCAACGGCCTCGGCATGCACACCTTCCTGAGCGTGCTGCGCCTGTTCCCCGGCGACTACTCGAACTTCGTCTTCCTCGAGGTCGGCGTACTTGACTTCGGACAGTGGAAGGGCGTGAAGGAAGTCGAGGAAATGCGCGCGGCGACGCTGAAGGACCTGCAACGCTACGTCGACCACGCCAACGGCGCCGGCCTGTGGGCGACGGCGCGCGCCGACTTCGGCATCGAGGTGATCGACACCGCCTCACGGCTGTGCAGGACGGTGGCGAAGGAGATGCCGCGCCCGATGTTCTTCAGCGGCCGCATGGTCTACCGCGAGGAAAACTTGATGAGCCGCAGCCTGCACGGGCAGACCGCGTTGGCCCTGCAACGCCGCCTCCACTTCGAGAACCTGCCGCTGATCATCCTGCCGATCAAGGCGACGCAGCCCAAGCCGGCGACCCGGGCGTCATAGCTGCGCAAGCCCCTCGGCGTGCTCGGGAAAACGGCCCGCGTGGAGGCGATGATCGACACGGCGGATCCGCTGTTCGCGCAGTTCTCCGCCGCGCTGCCCGCCGGCACCACGCCGGGCGATTTCATCACCAGTCTGGACATCAGCGCGCGCCAGCCGATCGCGACCGCTGCAGGAGCGAGGGGATGACGGAATCATCGATGCGGAGCAAGCCGCCAGCGCCGGAAGGAATCGTACCGCGCTTGGGTTTCCTTGATCGGTATCTGACTGCATGGATCTTCCTCGCCATGGGTTTCGGCGTTGCAGTCGGATTTCTGTTCCCCGGTGTGGCGCCTGCCTTGAACACGTTCAACGCCGGCACGACGTCGATTCCCATCGCCATCGGACTCATCCTCATGATGTACCCGCCTTTGGCCAAGGTACGCTACGAAGAAATGGGGCCGGTGTTCCGCAACATCAAGGTGCTCGGCTTGTCTCTCATCCAAAATTGGGTCCTCGGCCCGATCCTCATGTTCGGACTGGCGGTCATCTTTCTGCGCGACAAACCCGACTACATGGCGGGACTGATCCTAATCGGCCTGGCACGGTGCATCGCCATGGTCATCGTGTGGAACGACCTCGCCGAGGGCGACAGCGAGTACTGCGCGGGCCTCGTCGCATTGAACTCGATCTTCCAGGTCCTGCTGTATTCGGTGTACGCGTATGTATTCCTCACGGTCGTTCCTGCCTGGCTCGGGCTCCAGAGTGTGACTGTCGGCATCACCGTCGGGGCGATCGCGAAGAGCGTGTTCGTCTACCTCGGTATTCCCTTTCTGGCCGGTGTGATCACGCGGTTCTCCTTCATCGCCGCCAAGGGACGGGCCTGGTACGAGCGCGAGCTCATCCCGCGCATCAGTCCTCTGACGTTGGTGGCGCTCCTGTTCACCATCGTCGTGATGTTCTCGCTCAAGGGCGCGTACATCGTGCACCTCCCACTCGATGTCATGCGGATCGCGATTCCGCTGGTGATTTACTTTGTGGTGATGTTCTTTGCCTCCGCCGTGATGAGCAAGAAGGCCGGGGCCACCTATGGCCAGGCGACCACGCTGAGCTTCACGGCGGCCTCGAACAACTTCGAGCTGGCGATAGCGGTCGCGATTGCTACATTTGGCATCAACTCTGGGGCCGCGTTCGCGGCGGTGATCGGGCCTCTCGTGGAAGTGCCCGTCCTCATCGCGCTGGTCAACGTGGCGCTGTGGATCGGGCGTCGCTACTACCCTCGCCCGATGGCGGCGTGACACCTCAAGGGCCGCTGGCAATCGAGGTCCTCGTGATCGAGGACTGCCCACACGCGGAGGCGACGATGGATCTCGTTCGCCGCGTCGTCGAGCGGCTCGCGGTCGACGCTGCCGTAGAGCGAGTCGTGGTGGACTCACCACAGGGGGCAAGGGCACTGGGATTCCTCGGCTCTCCGACGGTGCGGGTAAACGGTCGGGACCTGGAGGGATGTGGGGGGGTCGGGGAACTGGCCTGCCGCAGGTATGAGGGCGACGAGGCGCCGCCCGAGTGGATGGTTGAAGCAGCTGTCGTGCGGGCCGTGCGGCCGAGTGGTGTGCTCTTTCTGTGCGTCGCCAATTCGGCCCGCAGTCAGATCGCAGAAGGGATCGCTCGCTCCTTGGCACCGTCGACTCTCCGGATCTGGTCGGCAGGCTCGCAGCCCACGAACGTTCGACCTGAGGCGATCGCCGTGCTCGCGGAAATCCAGATCGATATCTCGGGATACCGGTCGAAGTCCGTGACCGAGATCCCGCCCGCCGAGGTCGATACGGTGATCACACTTTGTGCCGAAGAGGAATGTCCCGTCTTCTTGGGACGTGCGCGTCGCCTGCACTGGGGATTGCCGGATCCGGCAGCAACAGTCGGCAACCCGGAGGATCGCCTGGCGGCTTTCCGGCACACACGCAACGAGCTACGGCGACGGATTGTCGCGTTATTTGCGAGCGAGAACGGCTGAGGTTGCACCGGGCTCTGAGGGCGGTGCCGTGACGCTGCGACCTCTTCTCCCATGCGAACGGCGGCGTTCTCGGCCTCGGTTTCGGCCCGTGCAACACGACTCGGCAAGAACGTACCGCCGTCCTGCGGGCCCGCTCGATCATCTTCAGGTAGCGGCTCGCGCTCTCAATCGCCAGAATGCCCTGGAGCTACGATGGGTTGCGTTCACCAACCAACCAGGAGGAATCCACGATGTCGATTGAAATCATCTACTGCCTCGAGTGAGACTACTCCCCTCAGGCGGCCAGTCTGGCCGCCGCCATCCAGCAGGCCACCGGTGTGGACGCGACTCTGACCGGAGGCCACAAGGGCGTGTTCGATGTCCTCGTCGACGGGCGTCTGATCTACTCGAAGCGCAACACCGGCCGCTTCCCGGAGCACGAGGAGGTTCTCTCTCAACTGTAGGCGGGAATCACCGCGCGCCGGACTGCTGATCCTCCGCCTTGGTTGCGACCTGTCTCTTCCACGCCGCTATTGGCCGGGTCACAGAGCAGGGCGAGAATCCGATCCAGCGTCCGCCGCCGCGGCACGCGCGTCCCGTTCCGCCACCGTTGCACGGCCGTGACATGCGCACCGACTCGCGCCGCCACCTGGTCCGAATTCCAGCCTGTCCGTGCGCACAACGCGTCGAGCGCTTCAAGTGCGTCGCGCGCTCCGTCGACCAACTCTCCGGTCATGACCTGCTGGAGACGCTGGTGGAGTTTCTCTGCCGGTCGTTCTCGCCCGACCTCCCATCGCTGGACCGTCTTGCGCGTTGTCCCAACAAGTCGCGCGAATTGCGCCTGGGTCAGTCGATGCTCCAGACGCCACTTCCGAACACTCTCACTCAGCGACCTCGCGGGTGGCAATCGTAGGCGTGACACAGGCTTCGGCCCGCGCAGCGTGATCCGGCCAAGGCCCAACACCTTTCGTGCAGTCGATGATCTCGATGGTCAGGTGCCACCTCCAAGGATCAGTCTCGGGCAGGGCAGCGCCCCGCGGGCGCCGATGCACAAGGGTGGAGTAGAGGCGCCCCCCGACAGTTCCCCGAGGATCAACAGTCCCGTTGCTTGACCGAGGTTGCTGCCGCCACTACACTTCGCGGCCGATCGCCCGCCTGCCGGCCCGGCGATCTGCCTGCCGTCGGGGTCGCCCCCGACCCCCCCGTGAGTGGAGACCTGATGGCGTCGAGCACCAGCCAGCTGAAGCGTGCCGTGATCACCGGATTGGGCGTGGTCGCGCCCAACGGCATCGGCCGCGACGCGTTCTGGGAGGCCGTGCGCGACGGGCGCTCGGGTATCAGGACCATCACACGGTTCGATCCGGCGCAGTTTCCCACCCGCATCGCCGGCCAGGTCGAGGACTTCCGTCCCACCGACTTCATGACCGCCAAGCGCGCCAAGCACATGGACCGCACGTCGCATTACGGCGTGGCGGCGGCGCGCATGGCCGCCGACGACGCCGGGCTCGACATCTCGACGATCGACATCGACCGCATGGGCGTGATGTTCGGCACCACGCTGGGCGTGTACGACTACGACTTCATCCTCGCCAACCACGCGCTGTACGAGGGCGGCCGCGCTTGGGACGGGACCGACCCGAGCGTCGGGCTGATGGCCTTCCCGGAAGCCTGCGCCAGCCAGATCTCGATTGAACTGGGCATCTACGGTCCCTCGCTGACCTTCGCGGAGACCTGCTCGAGCGCGCTCGACAGCATCGGTCACGCCTACAAGGCCATTCGCTACGGCGAGCTGGACGTGGTGATCGCCGGCGGCTCGCAGGCGCCGATCTCGCAGCCGCTGCTCTCCGGATTCGCCATGCTGCGCAGCATGTCCACGCGCAACGAAGACCCAGCGGCGGCCAGCCGTCCCTTCGACAAGGAACGCGATGGCTTCGTGATGGGCGAGGGCGCGGGCATCCTGGTCGTCGAGGAATTCGAGCACGCGCTCGCCCGCGGCGCGTACGTCTACGCCGAAGTCATCGGCTACGCGGCCACCTGCGACGCGTACCACATGACCAACCCGAAGCCCGATGGGCGCGACGCGGCGCGCGCGGTGCGCCTGGCCATCCAGGACGCCGGCATCGACCCCACCGAGATCGACTACGTCAACGCGCACGGCACCTCGACGCCGCTCAACGACAAGACCGAGACCAAGGTGCTCAAGGATACGCTCGGCGAGCACGCGCGCCGGGTCCCCATCAGCTCGGTGAAGTCGATGATCGGACACCTGATCGGCGCGGCGGGCGGGGTGGAGGTGGTGGCCACCTGCATGGCGATGAAGCACCAGATCCTGCCGCCCACCATCAACCTGACCAACCCCGACCCGGAGTGTGACCTCGATTACGTGCCGAACGTGGCGCGCCCGGCAAAGATCCGCACGGTGCTGAAGAACTCCTTCGGATTCGGCGGCAAGAACTCGGCGGTGCTGCTGCGCAGCCTGTCCTGATCACAGCTCCCCCCGTCGGCGCGCAGTTGCGGCCGGCAGGTTGATTCGGTTCCACGCTTTGCAGAATGGGCTCCCGCACGATGAATAGCTGCTTCCCCGAGCGTCGCCGCGTTGTCGTCACGGGCCTCGGCATGGTCACGCCAATCGGGGTGGGCAAGGAGGCGTACTGGGACGCGCTCGTCACGGGCCGCTCGGGCGTCGACCACATCTCGCTGTTCGACCCCAGCGCCTTCCCGACGCGGATCGCCGCGGAGGTGCGCGACTTCGACCCGATGCAGTTCATGTCGCGCAAGCGGGCCAAGCACATGGATCGCACCGCTGTCTTCGGCGTGACCGCGGCGCGACTGGCGATCGAGGACTGTCGCATCGACCTGGCGGCCGAGGACGAGGATCGCATGGGCGTCATCGTCGGGACCAGCCGAGGGCAGTACGACTACGAGTTCGTGGTGGCCGAACGCTCAGGCGTCGACCCGGCGGATCCGCGGCGCAAGTGGACGCCGGAAGCCGGCCTGCGCGCGTTCCCCGAAGCGTGCGCCTCGCAGATCTCCATCGAATTCCAGATCACCGGCCCCTCGCTCACGCTCACCACCAAGGGCGCCTCCGCGCTCGACTCGATCGGCCACGCGATGCGCGCGGTGCGACACGGCGAACTGGACGTGGTGATCGCCGGCGGGGCGCAGTCGCCCATCCACCAATCGATGCTGAGCACCTTCGGGATGACCGGCGCGATGTCCACGCGCAATGACGACCCCGCGCACGCCATGCGCCCCTTCGACCGCGACCGCGACGGCTTCGTGCTGGGCGAGGGCGCGGGCATCGTGGTGATCGAGGAACTCGAGCACGCGCGGCGGCGGGGCGCGCCAATCTACGGCGAACTCACCGGCTATGCCTCGACTTGCGACCCGCTGTACTTCGAGGCGGGACGGGCGGGCGGGCGCAATGCCGCCCGCTGCATCCAGCAAGCGATGAGCGACGCTGGCGTCGAGCCGGGCGAGATCGACCATGTGAACGCCACCGGGCTCTCGATCCCGACGCATGACGTGATGGAGAGCCGCGTGCTGCAGGACACCCTGGGCGAGCGCGCCGCGCAGGTCCCGGTGACCGCGGTGAAGTCGATGACCGGACACCTGATCGGCGCCTCAGGCAGCGTCGAGTTGATCGCCGGGCTCCTCAGCCTCGAGAAGCAGGTGCTCACGCCCACCATCAACCTTTTGACGCCCGACCCCGACTGCAATCTCGACTACGTGCCAAACGTGGCACGGCCCGCGACTCTTTCCACCCTGTTGAAGATCACGGTGGGGTTCGGCGGCATCAACGCCGCCGTAGTCGTGAGGCGCTTCGAGGGATAGCACAAGGGGGCAGGTCTCTCGACCCGCCCCCCGGCTTGTCCGTCCACGGCTGGCCCCACGCTGGGCTTACGTGAACGGTTCATCCACGCCGTGGATCAGGAGTTCAATCCGCGGCGGAAAGCGATCGGCATCACCCACTGGCGCGCGTTGTAGGACGCGTTCGCGTCGAACGACAGCGTCGCCGCGTCGAACACGTCGATGGTCAACAACCGCCGCCACGCCCGCTCATGCGCCTTGTCGCGGGGACTCGGCGTCCAGGTGCCGTGGTACAGCGTCGCGTCGAGCGCGTCGCGGGTGAATTCCATCTTGTGGTGTTCCTTCGCGCCCTCACCGTAGCGGTCGTGGAAAAACACGCGCGCGCCGAGATCCCCGGCGCCTTCCACCTTCACGGTGATGGCGACCGGCTCGACCGGCATGGTCGGCCAGGCATCGCGGCCCAGCACCTCGGTGGCGGAGTTGAAGCGCATCCCGGCCCCGCCGCGCGGCGTGAACTCGACGTACTCGATCCTCACCGGGGCGTCGACGAGGGTCGAGGCGCGGTCGAGGAAGGTCGAGGCTGTGACGCTCCAGCGGCCGCCCCGCTTGACGAGGGTCGCGGTACGCGCGCCGTGGTCGCTGAAGGGCCGCTCGATCTGCACACCGACACCGCGGCGGCCGAGCCGCAGCGTTCCGGTGCGATCCTCGGAGATGGTCACCGTGGCGACCTCGCCGGTCTGCGTGACGGTACGGGTGCGGGTGGACTGCTGGACGACGCGGTGGAACAGCAGCGAATCGCCGCGTGCGCCTTCCGTCCCGCGGCCGAACGGGCTGGCGGACGTCTCGAGTTCGAAGTCCGATTCGACGGTGCCGGCGGTGGTGTAGTCGTCAGTCTCGATCGCCTGCTGGACGGCGGCGATCTCCTGCGGGTCACCCTGGCTCTTGTCGGCGCCGATGCCGCCCGTGTTGCCCCCCGGGGCGGTCGACAGATCCTGACATCCCCCCAAAGCGAGAGCAGCGGGCACGAGGGCGCATAGCGCGACACCGCGAAGTAGTCGGAATTTCATGATCCTGGTCCTTTCGGAGAACCGGACACGCACAGGTGCCGGAGAAGGCGGAAACGCGGGCTGCGATGGGGGGCCGCGGAATCGGGCGCCTCGTGCGAGGTCGGAGAACTGCTGCGGACGTTGGGGTCGTCCGTCGCACGCGAGCGCAAGCAGCGTCGACGCAACTGCTTCGTGCCAACGAGCCTTGCGCGCCGGGCTGGTCAGTCTCCCCAGGCTTCCCAGTGACCGGCGCACAGAGGCTCTTGGCACGAAATTGGGAGTCCTTCGCGCTGGGAAGGGTTCCCGGTTTGCCCGTTTTTCTCAGCGGTGCGTGATGTGTTTCTACCGGTGCGCGGGCCGGCTGAAGGCTACGGGAATGACCCACTGATGTGAGTTGTAGGCGGCGGCCGGCTCGCTCGACAGTGTCGTGCCGTCGATCACGTCCACCGTCAGCACGCGCCGCCAGGCCCCGCGGAACGTGGACGGGTCGCCGCTGTCGGGCCGCCAGCGCGCGTCGCTCGCCTGGGCCCGTTCTCCGGCTGCAGCTCGACCGAGACAATGCGCAGCGGCTCCGGGATGGAGGTGGACCACCGATCCAGAACCGTCGAGGCGAAGATCCGCCAGTGTGACGTGGTGGGCCGGGGCTCGTGCCCGCGGGTGGAGGAACTGATCAGTCGGGCGCATCGGGCCGCTTGCTGCGAACCGGGGATGCGACTTATACTGCTCATATGTGCCCTCCCGTTCGCAGCCGGATGAAATGACCTCCCCAGTTCCCGCGCCGGGCGCTCCCCACGCACGGGACGATCGCCGCGTGATCGCGCTGGAGTTCACGGCCTTTGCGGTGGCCGTCGAGCGCCTGCGCTGGCCGCCCCTGCGCGGCCGCCCGGTAGCGATCGCCTCACCGCTCTCGCCGCGCGCGCCCCTGCTCGCGGTCTCCGATGAGGCGGTGAGCGCGGGGCTGACCTCCGGGATGGCGGTATCCGCCGCGCGGCGCCTGTGCCCCGGCGTGCAAATCCTGCCCCCCGACGCCGCGACGTGCGACGCCATCGCGGCCGACATTGCCCGGGCGCTAGGCGCGCTCTCGCCGGTGGTGGAGCCCTCGGCGCGCGGCCGCTTCTTCGTCGACGCGACCGGGCTGACGCCGCGGCGCGACGGGCTGGGGCCGATCATCGACCTCGGGCTGCGGGCGCGGCGCGACATCGTCGAGCGGATCGGGCTGGAAGGCACCGTCGGCGTGGCGATCAACAAGCTGGTGAGCGGCATCGCGGCGGAAGAGGCGCGGCGGCGCGAGCCCCTGCGCGACGTGCTGCCGGGCTGGGAGGCGCGGTTCCTCGCGCCGCTGCCGACGCCGCGCCTGCCCGGCGTCGGCGAGCGCACGGAAGGACGCCTGCTGCAGGACCTCAACGTGCGCCGGGTGGGACATCTGGCGGTGATCGAGCTGCCCGTGCTCACGCGCGTGTTCGGGCAGCCGGCGCGCCTGCTGCACGAGAAGGCCCGAGGGATCGACTGGGCGCCGGTCGAACCCGGCAGCGGGCGGCCGCGCGACGTCGTCGAGACGCTCGCGCTGGGCGTCGACACGAACGATGCGCGCGTGCTCGAGGCGGCGGTCCGGCAACTCGCCGAGCGCGCGGGGATGCGGTTGCGGGGCTCGTCGCGCACGACGCAGCGACTCGCGCTCCACGCGCGTCACGCCGACGACGCCGACTCCCGCGCCGCGCGCGCGCTGCCCGCGCCCACCGCGTCCGACCACGCGCTCGCCACGCACGCCGCGGCGCTGCTGGCGAAAGTGCTCGAGCGGCGGGTGCGCGTGCGGACTCTCACGCTCACCTGCGGCGCGCTGGCGGCGGCGGCAGCGCAGCTCGATCTGTTCGCGGAGGCCGGGGAACGCGTGACGCCGGCCGCAGGCGACGCGCTGCCGGCCGCCTCGCGCCTCGCCCGGCTGCAGGACGCGGCGGACGCGATCCGCGCGCGCTTCGGAAGCGAGGCGCTACGCCCCGCCGAGGCGCTGTGGGCCGCGGCGGCGCGGCGGGGCGCGGCATGAACGGCATCGTTCCCCTCCACGTCCACTCCCGCTTCTCCTTCATGCGCGGCGTCCCCGACGTGCAGACGCTGGTCGATGCCGCCGTCGCGCGCGGCCACCGCACGATCGCGCTCACCGACACCGGCGGACTCTACGGCCTCGTCGTCTTCCTCCAGGCCGCGCGCGCGGCGGGACTCGCGCCGCTGATCGGCGCGGAGATCGACGAGGGGCCGCGGCACGGGCGCGCGACGCTGCTCGCCGCCTCGCGCGCGGGGTACGCGACGCTGTGCCGGCAGGTGAGCGCGCACCACGCGCGGCGGGCGCGCGCCGCGCTGCGGGCGGGCGCGGCGGCGCGCGAGGTGCAGGCGCTCGCCGCGCTGCCGCTGGGCGCGCGCCTCGCCGCCGACCACGCCGATCTCGTCATCCTGACCGACGCACCCCTGGTGCTCGCGGCGCTGCCGCGCAGCGCGCAGGCGTGGATCGACCTGCGCTCACCGGCGTGGCGCACCGATCACGCCGCACTGCGCACGCTGGCCCGCGAGCACCATCGGGTGTGCGTCGCCACGCATCCGGCGTACTTCCTCGACCGCGCCGATCATGCGATGCACCGCCTGCTGCGCGCGATCGCCGGGAACACGACGCTCAGCCGGCTGCGCGACGACGACTGCGTCCCGGAGGACGCCTCGCTCCTCGACGACGAGGGCATGGCGCGCCGCTTCCCCCACCACGCCGATGCGCTCGCCGCCACCCGCGAGATCGCCGCACGCTGCGCGGTCACTTGGGAGTTCGGCGCGCACGTCACGCCCGGCGTCGCCGCCGACGCCCGCGAGGCCGCGGCCACGCTGCGTGCCCACGCCTACGCCGGCGCCGTGCGCCGCTACGGCACGCGCGCCGACGGCACGCTGCGCGCGGATGTCATCGCCCGCCTCGAGCACGAACTCACGATCATCGAGGGCAAGGACTTCGCCGAGTACTTCCTCGCCGTCGAGGACATCGTCCGGCAGGCCCCGCGCACCTGCGGCCGCGGCTCGGCGGCAGCGTCGATCGTCAGCTTCGCGCTCGGCATCACCAACGTCGATCCGCTCGCGCACGACCTGTTCTTCGAACGCTTCCTCAACCCCGGTCGCACCGATCCGCCCGACATCGACATCGACTTCGCGTGGGACGAGCGCGACCGCGTGCTCGACTACATCTTCGAACGCTTCGGCGCCGGGCGCGCGGCGATGGTCGCCAACCACGTCGGCTTCCGCGCGCGCGCCGCGGTGCGCGAGATCGCCAAGGTGTACGGCCTGCCCGACGGCGAGATCGCGCGCGTCACCTCGCGGCTCTCGCAGTTCTGGGACAGCGCCGACGCGCGGGAGGCGGTAGGCGCGCATCCACTGTTCCGCGACCTCCACCTCGATCCCCCGTGGCCGGAGATCCTGCACGCGGCGACGCTGCTCGAAGGCCACATCCGCCACCTGAGCGTCCACTGCGGCGGCGTGGTGCTGACGCGCGACGCGATCACCCACTACAGCGCCGTGGAGATGGCGCCCAAGGGCCTGCCGATTCTCCAGTGGGAGAAGGACCAGACCGAAGACGCCGGCCTGGTGAAGATCGACATCCTCGGCAACCGCTCGCTGGCGGTGATCCGCGACGCGCTGGCGTCGCTCGACGCGCAGGGCGCGGCGCGCATCGACCCGCTGCGCTGGTCGCCGGTGCACGACGCGGCGACGCAGGCGCTGATCGCCGGCGGCCAGACGCTCGGCGTCTTCTACGTCGAGTCGCCGGCCATGCGCCAGTTGCTGCAGAAGGCGCGCACCGGCGACTTTGAGCACCTCGTCGTCATGTCGTCGCTGATCCGGCCGGCGGCGAACAAGTACATCACCGCGTGGCTCGACCGCCTGCACGGCGCGCCGTATGTCCCGCTGCATCCCTTGGTCGGCCGGATCCTGCACGACACCTACGGCATCATGGTGTACCAGGAGGACGTGACGAAGGTGGCGATGGCGCTCGCCGGGTTCGACGCGGTCGATGGCGACGGGTTGCGCAAGGCGCTCTCGAAGAAGCGGCCGGTGCAGACGCTGCGCGCGTATCGCCAGCGATTCTTCGAGGGCGCGCGCGAGCGCGGCGCCGACGACGCGACGATCGAGCGCATCTGGGACATGATCCTCTCGTTCAGCGGCTACTCGTTCTGCAAGCCGCACAGCGCGTCGTACGCGATGGTGTCGTTCCAGTCGGCGTATCTGCGGGCGCACTTCCCGGCGACGTTCATGGCGGCGGTGTTGTCGAATGGCGGCGGGTTCTACGCGACGTTCGCGTATGTGTCCGAAGCGAAGCGCATGGGCTTGCGCATGCTGCCACCGGATGTGAACGCGAGCGGGATTGCGTATGCCGGCGATGAGGCGGCGCGCACGGTGCGGGTGGGGGTGCAGCAGATTCGCGGGGTGAGTGTCGAGGCGATGGAAGCGGTGCTCGCGGCGCGGCGTGCGGGTGGGGCGTTCGTCTCGTTGGACGATTTGCTCGCGCGTACGGCGGTCGGTGTCGCCGACGCGCGGCGGCTCGTGCTGAGCGGCGCGTGCGACGCGCTGGAACCCTCGCGCGCGCGGCCGGCGCTGCTGTGGGAATTGCACCTCGCGGCCGGGCCAGTTGCCGCGCACGCCGCCGCCACGCACCACGCGGGCGCGCGCGCCTACGCCGACACCGGCACGCGCTCCGACGCTCGCCGCGACGCCGCGGCTCGCCCGCGGCGCCCGCGCGTAGCGCAGGCCTCGCTGTTCGGCGACACCCCATGGGACGATCGCGCCGTTGCGCGTCCGGCCGCCCCGGACGTCGGCGCCTACGACGAGCCGACGCTGCTGCGCCTCGAGGTCGAATCCCTCGGCTTCCTGCTCTCGCGCCATCCGCTCACCCTGTACCGCGCCGACATCGCCCGCCTGCGCGCCGCACCCGGCCCGCCGCTGGTCGCCGCGCGCGACCTGCGCGCCCACGCCGGCCGCCGCGTGCGCACGATCGGCTGGTACGTCACCTCGAAAACCGTCCAGACCCGCGCGGAGGAACCCATGGAGTTCGTCTCCTTCGAGGACACGACCGCGCTCTACGAGACGACGTTCTTCCCCGACGCCTACCGCCGCTTCGCGCGGCTGCTGCAGGCGACGCGCCCCTACGTGCTGGAGGCGGGCGTCGAGGAGCAGCACGGGGCGGTGTCGCTGACGGTGGAGGGGGCGCGGGTGCTCGGGGGGTGACACGGCAGGCGGACCCGCCTGCCGGGTGAATTCCATCGTGCTACCGTTCGGGAAGTACCGGAGACTTGCACTAGACGTGGCGGGGGTCTCTTGAGGGGCGGCAGAGGACTGGCCGCTGGAGGAGTTCCTCGACTCGCTGCCACGGCAGTCGCCCCGCGCCGCGACCGGTCAATCCTTGCTGCCGCGACCGAACTTTGTAATACTTGAGCCAGCGCTTCCTCGCGCCCCCCACCCTTTCCGTCGAGACTGCCTTGATCAAGTCGCGCAACGCTGCTCGCACTGCCGCAGTACTCGTCGCCTGCGTGGCGTCGTGGGCCCCGCCACAGCCGGCGCGCGCGGGCGGCGTGTTCGCGACCGGGCCGCGCCTGTTTGCCGCGAACTCCCTCCCGCACGGGGTCGTGCTGGCCGACGTCAACGGCGACGGACGCCTCGATGCGCTCACCGCCAACCCCGGCGCGTCCTCGGTCACGCTACTCCTGGGGACCGGCCCGGGCGAGTTCGGCTGGGGCCAGCTGATACCCCTCACGGCCGGATGCTCGCCGATCAGCGTGGCCGCCGGCGACCTCGACGGCGACGGCAAGCCGGATCTCGCGATCGCGGCGCAATATCTCAATGGCATCCTCGTGCTACCCGGCCGCGGCGACGGCACGTTCGGGCCACCGCGCGTGTACGGCACCGGCATCCAGCCCGGCTACGTGACCATTGCGGACGGGGACGGCGACGGACATCTCGACGTGCTCGTCGCCAACACCGGCTCCGCGACCGTGTCGATCGTGCGGGGCGACGGCACGAGCGCGCTGGTCTCGAAGATCGACCTGGCCACCGGCGCGACGCCGCAATGCGTCGCCGCCGCCGATCTCGATGGCGATGGCATCCCAGATTTGGTGACCGCCAACCAAAACGCCTCCACCGTGTCCGTGTTCCGCGGCCTGGGCGGCGGCGCGTTCGCGCCCCGCGCAGACTTCGCCACCGCCACCGCGCCGGTGCAGTTCTCGCTCGGCGACCTGAACGGCGATGGCACGCTCGATCTCGCCATCGCGTGCGCCACCGCGAACCGCCTGTCGGTGCTGCTGGGCGATGGCGCCGCCGGATTCGGCCCGCGGACCGATTACGTCACCGGCTCGGCGCCGTGGGGCGTGACGATCCTGAATGCCGACAATGCCGGCCTGCCCGATGTCGTCGTCGCCGAGTCCGGCCCCTCCAGCAATTCGATCGCGATCTATCTGGCAACCGGCGGCGGTGCGCTGGGGGACCGGCAACCCTACTACTGCGGCTCGGGACCCAACGGCGTCGTGGCCGCAGATCTCGACGGCAACGGCACCCAGGATCTCCTGGTCGCCAATTCGACGGGCACGACCCTCGGCCTGTTCATCGGCAATGGGGACGGGACGTACGGCACGCTCGAGCGCTACGCCCTCCCCGGCACGCCCTACGACGTCGCGCTGGCTGATGTGACCGGCGACGGCGCGCCCGACCTGATCGTCAGCGACTTCGCGGGCTCGTCGATCGGCGTCCTGCCCGGATCGGGCACCGGCCCGTTCGGCGCCCGCATGAATCTGGAGGTCGGTCCGAACGCGACCGGCGTGGCGGTCGGCGACCTCAACGGCGACGGGATCGTCGACATCGTGGCCGCCTGCGCGAACTTCAACTCGTCGACGGGCACCGTCTCTGTCCTGCTCGGTATCGGCGGCGGCGCGTTTGCCCCGCACGCCGACCTGCCCGTCGGCACGCAGCCGTACGACATCGTGCTGGCCGACTTCAACGGCGATCACATCCTCGACCTGGCGACCGCCAACAAGCAGGCGAATACCGTGTCGGTGTG
>JBKJUD010000433.1:0-3149 GCA_046590735.1 Candidatus Eiseniibacteriota bacterium
GAGGCTCTGGAGGAAGGCCGCGCGCATGACGCGCTCCCAGCGCGCGGCACGGCCCTCGCCCTTGCCGCCCTGGGCGCGGGCGGTCTGGACGGCGACCACTCCGGCGACGCCCAGTTCGGTCGCCTTCTCGAGGAGCCAGTCCATGCGGGGGCCGTGGAGCACCCCCTGCAGCAGCCAGACGGTTGGCGCGGCGGCGGCGGGTGGGGTGGAATCGGCGAGCAACACGGCGCGGGCGGCGCGCCGGTCCAGATGCTCGAGGCGGGCGGCGAAGCAGCGGCCGGCGCCATCCACCGCGCGCAGCGTGGCGCCGGGCACCGTGCGCACCACGCGCAGGTGCGCGACATCCTCGTCCTCGAGTTCACACAGCGCCCCCACCGCCGCGCCGGGCGCGATCACCACGCTGGGCGGAGCGTCGAGGCGCGAGGCGGGGCTCACGAGCCCCGCGCGAAGATGTCTTTCACGGACTCGAGGAAGCTCTTGCCAGGCTTGGGCGCCTGTGTCTCCACCTCGCGCAGCTGCTCGAGCAGCTTGCGCTCCTTGTCGTTCGGCTTGTTCGGCGTCCACACGACGATGTGCGCGAGCTGATCGCCGCGCGCCGTGCCACGCGGCCGGCCGACGCCGAGACCCTTGAGCCGCAACACCCGCCCGGTCTGCGTGCCGGCGGGCACGGTGAGCTCCACGGTACCGGTGAGCGTCGGGATCTCGATCTTCGCACCCAATGCCGCCTGCGCGAAGGTGACGCACACGTCGCAGAGGATGTCGTCGCCCTGCCGCTTGAACAGCGCGTGTTCCTTCTCGACGATCACCAGGTGCACGTTGCCGGAGGGACCGCCGAAGAGACCGGCGTCGCCGAAACCGCGCAGCACGACGTACTGGCCGGTGCTCACACCGGCGGGAATCTTCACCGACGTGGTGTCGGCGGTGCGCACGCGGCCGTCGCCGCGACACTCGGCGCACCGCTCTTCCACGACGCGGCCTTGCCCGCGGCAGCGATCGCAGGTGACCACGTTGACGAACTGCGCGAACAGCGCACTGTGCACCTGGCGCACGCGGCCGGCGCCGCGGCACTGCGGGCAGGTGTGCGCGGTGGTGCCTTCCTTCGCGCCGGATCCCTCGCACGCCGTGCAGCGCGTGAGGTGCTGGACGCGAAACGTCTTCTCGACGCCGGTGGCGATTTCCTCGAGCGTGAGGTCGACGCGCACCTCGATGTCGTCGCCCGGGCGTGGTCCGGCGGCGTCGCCGCCGAGGGCATCGCCGAAGCCGCCGAAGTCCCGCATGAACGCGCGCAGCGCGTCGCCGAGGTCGAACGCGCCGTCGAAGCCGCCCGCACTGGCGCGCGCGCCTTCGTGGCCGAAGCGGTCGTAACGCGCGCGCTTCTCGCCGTGGCGCAGCACCTCGTAGGCCTCGGACGCTTCCTTGAACCGCTCGGCGGCGGACTCGTCGCCTTGGTTGCGGTCAGGGTGATACTCGAAGGCGAGCTTGCGATAGGCCTTCTTCACCGTCTCCTCGTCGGCATCGCGCGCCAGCCCGAGGATCTCGTAGTAGTCACGGGGCATGCTGGGGATCAGCCTCCCACCACGACCTGCGCGGGGCGCAGGACACGTCCGCCACGCGTGTAGCCGCGGGCGAGCACGCGGGTCACGATGTTCGCTTCGCCCTCCGGATCGCGCATCACCGCCTCGTGCAACGCCGGGTCGAACGCCGCGCCGGCAGGATCCACCATCTCGACGCCGCTCTCGCGCAGCGCGGTGCGGGCCTGCTCGAGCACCAGCGCCAGGCCCTCGCGCAAGGTGTCGACGGTGGCGTTATCGGCCTGCGCGGCCGCGGCAGCGCGTCCGAGATCATCGAGCACGCGGATCACCGTCAGGACCGACCGCTCGGCGCCTTGCTCGGCGGCCAGGTCGCGATCGCGCGCCACGCGGCGGCGGAAGTTCTCGAAGTCGGCGGCGAGGCGCAGCCAGCGGTCCTCGTAGTCGCGGGCACGCGCCTCGGCCTCGGCCAGGGCGTCCACGCGGGGGTCGGCGGCCTCGGACGCCGGCTCCGCGGCGCCGGCGCTGTCGTCGACACTGCTCTCCACGTCGTTCTCCGGCGCGTCCTCATCGGACCACCGGATCTTCACATCCTCGTCCACTTGATGTCACTCCTCACGGGAGACAGGCCCACGCGGGAAACGGGGCCCCGTGCGCGCCCCGTCCTGCTCTCATTCGTTCCGCCAAACGCTCGTGGGCATGAGCCGTCACGGGCGCGGTGGTCGCGCGGCAGTGTAGCAGAATCGTCGCGCTTTCGCCGGGACCGCCGCTCGCGCATACTGCCCGGCCGTGACCATCCTCCAACTCGTCAACGTGCGCTGGTGGAACGCGTCGGCCACCTACGCGCTCCACGCGGCCCGCGCCCTCGCCGCCCGCGGACACCGCGCGCTCGTCGTCGCCGACCGCGGCAGCCCGGCAGAGACCCACGCTCGCGCGGCGGGCCTCGAGGTCTACGCCCTCCCCCGTCTCGATCGCCTGGCCTGGCGCAGCAATGCCGCGGGCGCGGCCGCGCTCGTGCGGCTCCTGCGCGAGGTCCGGCCCGATGTGGCGATCGCGCACCGGCCGGAGAGCCATGCGTGGCTGCTGCTGGCCCGCGCCCTCGTCGGGTCGCCGGGGTCCGTCGTCGTTGCGCGCACCGACGCCCGCGTGCCGCGCGCCGGGCCCCTGCCGCGCTGGCTCTCGGCGCGCACAGACGCCACGCTCTACCCTGCCGCCTACGCGCGTACGCGCGACGTCGGCCCCTTGCACCTCGACCCCACGCGCACCTGGGTGGCGCCGTGCCCCGTCGAGACCGCGCACTTCACGCCGGGCGATCGCGCCGGGGCGCTCACGCGGCTGGGACTTCCCTCCGATGCCCGCGTGCTGGCGATGGTCGCGCGGCTTGCCGCGGTGAAGGGCCAGGCCGATGCGCTCGCGGCGTTCGCCCGGATGGCGCACGCCGAGCCGCGCGCCCACCTGCTGTTCGCCGGCGTGGAGGACGACCTCCGCCGCGACGATCTCGCGCAGCGCGCCGCCGCGCTCGGGGTCGCGGCGCGCGTCCATCTGCTCGATCCGCTCGACGATCCGCGCACGGTGTTCGCGGCGGCCGAGGGGGGGGTCGTCGCCTCGCGCGGCAGCGAA
>JBKJUD010000033.1:0-3891 GCA_046590735.1 Candidatus Eiseniibacteriota bacterium
TGTTCGGTGCCACCGACCCCGAGCTGACCTGGCTCGACATGGAGTCGGTACTCGCGGCGAAGGGGCTCTGGTCCGCGCGGTCGGTGGCAGCTTCGCTCGGCGGCGGGGCCGATGTCGGGCGCGGGCTCTCGCCAGCGGGACGACAATTGCTCGTCGATGCGATCGAGCGCAACCACGTCGGGCTGCTGGCGGCGCCCAGCCTGATGGACGCCGTCAAGGTTCGCGTCGCTCTCTACGACTCGGTGGCGGCGGCCCGCGGGAAGCTGATCAAGCTCTACGTCAACGTCGGCGGCGGCCTGGTTAGTCTCGGCGGCGCGCAGAATGGCCGCCTTCTTCAGGCCGGACTCACCCGCCGGCTGGTCGCGCGAAACTATCCGAACCGGGGTGTCATCAATGTGCTGGCCGAGCGCCGGATCCCCATCCTCCACCTGTTGCAGGTTGAAAAGCTGGCGCGCGAATACGGGATCGCGGACCCGGCGAGCCGATCCGTGCTGCCGGGCAAGGGTATGTTGTTCATCAAGTACAAGTACAACCTGTGGATCGTGGCTGCGGCCGCGGCGTCCGTGCTGCTCGTCAACCTGCTCGTCCTGCGTCTCGACCTTCGCCACAAACTGATCGGACAGCCCCACCCGGAAAGGACACCCCCAGGATGAGCCCCGCCCGCGCCCCCGTGCTACTCGCCGGCCTCGTCGTCTTCGCGGTCCTCCTCGCCACGTCTGCAGGCGCCGGCAAATGGGAGACGATCGAACGCCTGCCCGGCCGGACGCCGGTCACCGTGCTCGTCGAGGGGAAGGCGCGAAACTACTTCCGCATCACCCCGGACAAGCCGCTCACCGTTCCGCTCGACGGGCCCGTGGTGTTGCGCGTGCTTTCGCGCTTCGAGCTGCCCCATGGATCCCGCCAGGCGGTCTCGTACAGCCTTCGCGTCACCGAAGGGCGCAGGGAGCTGGACCACCAGGTCACCGCGAGTTCGGCCTCGAGCCAGGTGTTCGATTCCGATCACCGCAACCAAATCGGCAAGAGCCGCCGACTCGGCGTAGAGGTGCCCGCGGGCAGACATGTCCTGGCGATCTCCGTCGCCGGCACGTCGGCCGTCCTGGTCCGCCTTCAGCAGGCTGCGCCGAGACACGGCGAAGAGGCGACCGTGGGACTGGCGCCGATCGACGCGCCGCGCACGGTCACCGTCACCGAGGGGGAAAAGACCATCCTCTACTCCAGCGTCATGCCTGGCCGGCCGGTCAAGCTGCGCGTCGTCGGCCCAACGTCGCTCGACCTGATCAGCCGGCTCGATTACGATGCGACGATGCGCGGGCCGCAGACCTACCGGCTCGGCCTGTCTGAGCGCGGCCGCCGCTTGCGCGAGTTCGCGTTCAAGACGACCAAGTCGACGACGGCGCTCTACACCGACCTGAAGGACCGCGTGCCATCCAAGTTCGACCGGGTCCGCGTGCCCATCACCGCGGGACTGCACGAAATCACGATCGAACTTCTGGCTCCCGCCCGAGGTTCGGCCGAGATCCACGCCCGCATCCCTCAACCCACAACCGGAGATGAGGAGTGAGCAAGCCCCGCCGCACGCTCGCCGCTCTGGCCGCCGGTCTCACGCTGACGCTGGTCGCCGCGCCCGCAGTGCAAGCCGCGCGTGGGCAGAGCGTGAACCTCACGACCCGAGTCTCGTCGTTCTATGATGACAACTTTCTCCAGTACTCCGGCGATCAGCTCCAGGATTTCCAACTCGCCCTCCATCCCGATCGCTATTCCATCAAGAGCAGCGACGACCTCATCCTCAATCCGTCGCTGGCGATGGCATGGGATCTCGACTCGGGGCGCGAGCGTCGCCACTCGCTTCGGCTCAAGGGCGAGGGAAACTTCCACCGAAAGAACAGGACGGCGGACTTTCACTCCCTGAGTATCGGTTGGCGCGAGTCATGGTCGCGCGATCGCAGGCTCAATCTCTCCTGGTACGTGCTACCGCGCTACTACCTGCGTCAACTCTTCGATGACGATGCCGTGCCGGTGTCCGCCGGACTCACCAAGTACCGCCGCGCCGATCTTCGTCTACACATCGCGTCGGCGGACTGGAGCCAGCGCATCGCCCGGAACGTGCTGCTCGATCTCGGCTACCAGTATGAGAACCGCGATTACAACCACGACTTCGACGAGCGCGACTCGGGCCTCCACCAGGGCGAGGTCGGGGTGAGTTTCGTGCGCATGCCCCATCGCGGCACGGTGACCCTCGTCGGCGGCTACCGGGTCAGTCACGCGCGCGGCGAGGACGGGGACGAGCCCGAGCCCGTGCCCGACCCCGATGTCAGCTACCGCGGATTGACCGCGGCGCTAGGCGGACGCATGGACCTGGCGCAAGGCGGGCCCTGGCGGCTGACAGGCGACCTGGCCTACGCGCTGGAGACGCGGAACTATGATTCGGATCGCCCCACCGACAAGTATCATTTCGGGCGCGACGACATCCTCCACGCGGCTGAGGTCGGCCTCCGCGCGGTGTATCGGACGCATTGGTCCCTGCGCGGCTTCTATCGATTCGAGTCCAACTCGGCGACACTCGGTGCCCCGTCGCTGCTGTCGAGCGATGCCGGGAGCTACCGCGCGAACCAGGCGGGACTCGCCCTCGAGTGGTCGAGCAGCCTCCGCAAGAAGGCTTCCAGCGAGCCAAAGAGTGACCCGGAGGCGCAACCGTGAGCGGTCACCGCTCTGCCACGGGAAATCCAACGCTTCTCGAGGCTTGGGACTGATCACGACAGCATGCTACTCCTTCGGGATCATCCCCTGGCGCACGAGCTCGGGCACGATCTCGCCAACGATCTCTCGATTCACTTGATCACTGGAGGTGGGGTTGATGCTGTGCCCGGTCGCCGTCCAGACGAGACGTCCGTCACCCTCGGTGCTCCAGAGATCCACCCGATGCCGCACGTGCTCGGCGGTCTCCGTGTATCCCGGACGTTCCACCTGCGTGTAGTAGGTTTGGTAGCGGCCGGTCCAGCGATTGAATGTCGTCCGCGCCTCGGTCGTGGTGTAACCGGGCACGTAAGCCGTCGAGGTCTGAGTGTCCAGCTTCGAGGCCACCAGCACGCCATCGTACCCGGTTTCCTTGACGGCGTTCGCGACCTGGGCCGTATCAGGCAGAGCGTTTGAGAATTGCCGGTACGACGGCCTGGCCGAAACGCCCCGCTTATCGAGGGCCGCAACGAAGGCATCCTCCATGATGCGCCGCTGCGTCAGGTCATGTTTCACCGCAATGACGAACACCTTGCGCAACGGCGACTTCGGGTATGCGGGGTCCCTCCACATGTTCACGAGGCCGCCCGCGGCACATCCCGTGAGAAGAAGCGCCACAACGAGGGGCAGGAGCAATGCTTTACGGCTCGCAGGACTTGAGGTAGGGAGACGCATCGGCAAGTTCCTCGCGTGGGGGTTGAAGCTACAGGGCGAACTTCGAGAGTGCGTCGAGTTGTCTCAGGCGACGATCTGCCATCTCGCAGCCTCGACCTCGGCGGCCCCATTGTGTGTGAGCGGCCCCTCTGGTTGCCAGCCACTTGCGTCGTGGCCTGCCGTCAAACCGGGCAATCCCCTCAGGCATGTTTCCCTGAACCCGGGGAGCGCTGTTCAGATCCGATGGCAAAGGCCAAGCACCGCCGTAAGTTGGTTTCGTCGCCGCGTCAGCGGACTGACCGCCGCGGGGCCGGTCAATCGCGTGGCCGAGAACACGCTCAGAGTCATCCAGCGGTCCGATAGATAATACGCGACACTCGCGGTGGCCCCCACGCTCTGAAGTCCGCCATGGGGAGAGTACGGTCCGGCGTCGCTCGGACCGAGCCGCGGGTCCCCCGCAAGGATCAATTGCTGCCTGCGCGCAGCCTGGGTCGCGTCGATGCC
>JBKJUD010000013.1:0-14578 GCA_046590735.1 Candidatus Eiseniibacteriota bacterium
CTCCTCACGCGGCGCCCGGCGCGTCACCGTGCGACACGCGGCGGCGTCGAACGTCTGCGTGTCGGGGTCCTGGACCAGGATCGCGCCGCGCAGCGGGCGCAGTGCCGGGGCGAGCCATGCATCGGCGCGAAACATGGCGGGTGGCAGCGCGACGAACCGCCGCGTCGTGCGATTCCTGAGCGCCGCGAAGCCCGCCTCGGTGAACGACGGGGCGGCCAGCACCTCGAGGAACGGCGTGTCGTTGATCGCCGCGGCCAGCGCCTCGTCGACCGGGCGATTCACCGCCGCCACGCAGCCATACGCCGAGACCGGGTCGCCGGCCAGCGCCCGCGCATAGGCGAGCGCGGGGTTGTCGTGCGTGGCGGCGCCGCACGGCGTGGCGTGCTTGATGATGACCGCGGCGGGACCCGCACACTCCGCCACCGCGCGGGTGGCGACCTCGAGGTCGAGGATGTTGGTGTACGAGAGTTCCTTGCCCGAGAGGATGCGCGCGCTCCCCCATCCTTCGTCGCCGCGCAGCGGATCGAGATACAGCGCGCCGCGCTGGTGGGGGTTCTCGCCGTAGCGCAACGACAGCGGCGCGATCCCGGCCGCCACGACGACCGCCGGCGGCCATGGGTCGTCCGCACTCCCCGGGACAACGCGCGCCGCGAGTCCGTGGGCCACTGTCGCATCGTACGCGGCCGTGCGCGCGAACGCCTCCACCGCGAACCGCGCGGCGGTCGCGCGCGACACGCCACCGTGCCGCTCGATCTCCTCGCGCACCACGGCGAACTGCGCGGGATCGCTGAGCACCACGACATCGGCGTGGTTCTTCGCGGCGGCGCGCAGCAACGCCGGCCCGCCGATGTCGATCATCTCGATCAACTCCGCGGACGCAGCGTCGCGCGCCAAGGCCTCCGCGAACGGATACAACGAGACGAGGACGAGGTCGACCGGACCGATCCCGTGCGCGTCGAGCACGGCGCAATCGTCCGCGCGGGCGCGGCGGGCGAGAATGCCGGCATGGATCGCGGGGTGCAGCGTCTTGACGCGTCCATCGAGGATTTCCGGAAAGCCGGTCACCTCGCTGACATCGCGCAGCGGCACGCCCGCGGCGCGCAACGTGGTCGCGGTGCCGCCGGTGGAGACGATCTCCGCGCCGGCGGCCACCAGCGCGCGCGCGAATTCCGCGACGCCGCGCTTGTCCCACGTGGACAGCAACGCGCGCCGTATGACAATCGGCGCGTCCACGAGGCGATCCGCACGCGTCACTGGGTCGTCCCTCACGCCGCCGGTCCGGCGGGCGCGGCGTCCCCAAGGTGCACCGGCTGCGCCGTGAGCGCGCGGCAGGCGAACAGGTAGGCCTCCTGCGTGCGCTGCACGATCTCCGGCGGCAACGCGGGCGCGGGCGGCTTGTGGTCCCACCCGTGATGATCCAGCCAGTCGCGCACGATCTGCTTGTCGTAGCTCGGCGCGGGGCGCCCGGGCATCCAGGCGTTCGCGGGCCAGAAACGCGAGGAATCCGGCGTCAGCACTTCATCGATCAGCACGATCTGCTCGTTGCCGGGCGCGCCGGCGAGCCCGAACTCGAACTTGGTGTCGGCAATCAGGATCCCGCAGGCCGCGGCGTGCTGCGCCGCCAGCGTGTACAGCGACAGGCTGAGCGCGCGCAGCGCACCGGCATGCCGCGCGCCGACCAGGCCGCGAAACTGGGTGAAGTCGATGTTCTCGTCGTGCCCACTGTCCGCCTTGGTCGAGGGCGTGAAGATCGGTTCGGCGAGGCGCGCCGACTCGCGCATGCCCGCCGGGAGGTGGTGGCCGCACACCGCGCCGGTCGCGGTGTATTCGCGCCAGCCCGAGCCGGCGAGATACCCGCGCACCACGCACTCGGCGTCGAAGCGCCGCACCTTGCGCACGCGCATCGTGCGGCCGTCGAACATCGCCGGGTCCGCCTGTGCCTCCGGCGGGAAGTCGTCCATCTGCAGGCTGCGGATGTGATGCGGCACCACCGGCGCAAACGCCTCGCACCAGAACGCGCTCAATTGCGTCAGCAGCACGCCGCGGCCGGGAATGCCGGTGGGCAGGACCGAGTCGTAGGCGGAGAGCCGGTCGGTGGCGACGATCAGCAGGTCCTCGCCGAGGTCGTACACGTCGCGCACCTTGCCGCGGTAGTCCGGCGCGCGGCCGCCGAGCAGGGTTTCGCGAATCGCGATATCGGGCAATGTCAGGTTCATCGTGTCTCCTGTGGGCTGCCCGTTGGGTCGTCCGCGGCGGCACGCCAGCGGATCCGTCGCCCCTCGCGCACCAACGCGCCACGCGCGATCGCGCGCACCGCCGCCGGCAACACCCGATGCTCCGCTGCGAGAATCCGCGCTGTCAATGACTCCACACTATCCCCGGGGAGGACCGGTACGGCTTCCTGCAGCAGGATCGGACCCGTGTCCACCCCGGCATCGACGAGGTGCGCGGTACAGCCGGCCACGCGCACGCCGTGCTCCCACGCTTGACGTGGCGCGTGGAGGCCGGGAAACGCGGGCAGCAACGACGGGTGAATGTTGAGCACCCGGTCGGGAAAGGCGGCGAGAAACTCCGGCGACACGATCCGCAGGAACCCCGCCAGCACCACGAGGTCCACCGCCGCCGCCCGCAGCGCTGCGACATAGGCGCGCGCGGGCTCCCCGTCGAGCCGGCTGCGCCCGGGCCCCGCGGGGAGATACTGCGCCTCGACCCCGCTCTCGCGTGCACGCGCCAGGGCCGGCGCGTCCTCCACGTCGGACAGCACGAGCGCCACCGTTGCGCCGAGAGTGCCCGCGCGTTCGGCCTCGAGCAGGGCCTGCAGGTTCGATCCGCGGCCCGAGAGCAGCACGCCGCACCGCACCGGGGCGGTCATGGCGCGAGCGCAGGGGATGTCGCGGTCCGGCCCAACTGGTAGGCGGTATAGAGCACCGGGGCCGGGCGCGTCACGCCGAGGTTCGGCATCTGCACGGCGAACAGCCGTGTCACCGGCGCCCCGCCGAGCATCCGTCCCCCGAGGCTGTCGCTGCCGGGGCCACGCACCAGCAGGTACTGCGGCATGCCGACCGACACGAATGCGCCGCGGGTGACGATGTCCTCGTCGGACATCCGCCGACGCAGCGGCATGATCTCGGGCGTCACCAATCCGCCGAGGTCCAGGACCGGGCGCTGCGCGTAGTAGCCGACCGCGCCGATATCCTGCACCGCGATCACGCTGCCCTCCGGTGTGTGGTCGCGGAACCAGAGCGCGGCGGGAATCAGCGCGGATTCCATGCCGCGCGTGAAGCTCTCCACCTGCGGGGCGGTGTAGCGCACGGTGATCACCGCGCTCTCGGCGATCGACAACACCGCGACCGCGGCCAGCGCGCGTGCGAGCATCGCCGGGCGGGCGATCAACGCGCACACCGCGGACACGCCCAGCACCACGAGCACCGGCAACACGGGCACGAGGTACCGCGACACGATCTCGTAGCCCAGCAGCGCATACGCCGCCAGCACACCCCCCGCCCAGACCAGCGCGAGCGCCAGCGACGTGTTCACGTAGCCATCGAGCCAGCGGCGCAAGCCGCGCGGCCAGACGAGACACACCAAGCACGCAAGCACCGCCACGACCTCGGTCGCCACCAGCACGCGCCCTTCGCGCACCACGTCGCCCCACACTTGTGCGGCATCGCCGATGAGACCGGAAGACTTCGCTGCCGCGGTCGTCGGCGTGAGCGTGCCGAAGCTGCGCCATGCGTAGACGCCCCACGCCGTCACCGGCGCCAGGGCGCCGGCCGCCCGCGCCATTGCCGCCCCCAGCGTCATGCCACCGGTCAGCGAGGCCCACGCGGCGGCGGCCAGCGCCAGCGCGAGCAGCAGCATCGCCTCGGGTCGAAGCAGGGTGGCGGCACCGAGCAACAGCCCCACGACCAACTCGCGTCCGGGGCGCGCGCGTCCGCCCTGCATCAACGCACAGGCGGTCACCAGCACAAGGGCGCCGAGCACCGTTTCCATTCCCGAAGCGCCCCAGCGGGCGATGGAGGCGTCGAGCGCCACGATCATCATGGCGGCCGCGGCCGCGGCCGCGGGCAGCCCGAGACGCACGCACCAACTGCCGACGACCACGGGCAACAGGATGGCGGCGGAGGCGGACAGCACCTTGGCGGTGGCGAGCGGGTCGAGGCCGAGCCGGTGGGCGCCGGCGAGCAGGAACACCCAGAGGGGGCTGGTGTCGCCGTACACGGCGTGGCCGGCATTGAAGCCGAAGTTGCCCTGCGTCGCCACCTCCCGCGCGAAGACGCAATGGATGAACGTGTCGTCCGTGACATAGGCGCGCAGCAGGACCTGCAACAGCGCGGCCCCCACCGTCGCGAACAGCAGCCAGGGGGCCGGGAGCCGTGCGGGAATCGCGCCTCGGGGTCCGATCGGACCGCGCTCTCGCATGGGGCGATGCTAGGGATGCGCCGGGTCAGTGTCAATGCTCGGGGTCCAGGACCGTGCCTGCGCCAGGTCGTCCGCGCGATATCTCACGCCAGCGCGGGCAGCGCGCGGTGCGTACCCAGAGGCGCCCTGCCTGGGTCTCGAACTCCACCTCGCCGTCTCGATCGGTGCGCAGGACGGGGATGCCGTGGCGCGCCAGACGGGCCAGCGCCTCCGGCGACGGATGCCCGAAGCGGTTGCGGCGCCCCACCGAGATCACGGCCACGCGGGGATGCGCGGCGGCGAGGAAAGCATCGGTGGTCGCCCAGCGGCTGCCGTGGTGTCCCACCTTGAGCACGTCGCACGCGACCGTGTCCCCGGCCGACAGCCACAGCGACTCCGAACGCGCGCCGGCATCGCCGGTGAGCAGGAACCGCACACCCTGCCACTCGACGGCGAGGACCAGCGACCGTTCGTTGCACCCGGTGCTCGAGGAATCGTGATCGACCGCCAGCCGCGCGGCTGTCGGCGACATCATGCGGAAGGACCACGCGCGACCCCCGGCCAGCTGGCACGGCGCCACCAGTGTCGATCGCGGCGTGCCGATCGCCACTGCCAGGCTGTCCACCGCGCGCCAGCGCGATTCACGCGCTGGCGCCGCGGAGCACAGCAGCCGCGCCACACGATGCTCGCCGAGCAATGTCAGCATGCCGCCGACGTGGTCCGCATGGGGATGCGAGGCCACCACCATCACCGGCTTCCAGCAGCCTCGGGCGAGCAAGGCGGGGATGACTGCGCGATCGCCCTGGTCGCGCGCGCCGCGCGCGTCGCCGGCATCCATCACCCACGCCCTGCCGTCCGCCGGTTCGAGAATCAGCCCATCGCCCTGCCCGACGTCGAGGACGCTCACCCGCAGGCCGCGCGGATGTGGGTGCGCGGGCCAGAGCATCGGGCGGGCGAGACTCACGGCGAGCGCCAGGCACACGCCCGCTCGCGCCATCCATCGCGTGCGCGGCCGTCGCGCGAGGGCAAGGGTGCAGACGATCGCGTAGACCGCGGTCCACGCCGCGCCAGGTGGCGTCACGCGCACCGAGGCGCACGGCCCGCGTGCCGCCGCATGGACGACCGCCTGCAGCGCGGCCAGCGCGGCCCCGGTCGCGTGCCACGCCGCATCGGCGAGGCCCGCGCTGACGTGGTCGCACGCCGTGCCGACCAGCGTCCCGAGCAGGCACGCCTCCGCAATCGGCACCGCGAGCAGGTTGGCCCACGACCCCAGTGCGGGCACGGTTCCCACCGCCTGCGCGAGGATCGGGTAAACCACCAGCGAGACGACCAACGTCGTGCACAACGGCGTCAGGATGTACCGGTGCGCCACGCGCACCCACGCGGGAGGATGGGCCGTGTCCGCCGGCGGCCGCGTCCACACGCGCGGCGCCAGCGAGAGCGCCGCGGTTGCGGCGACCGACAACTGGAATCCGAGATCGCTCGCCAGGCGCGGCGCCATCCACAGCACGAGTGCGGTGGATCGTCCGAGGACCTCGAGGGAGGACATCGGGACGCGGCGCGCGTGCGCCACCCACGCCAGCGTCGCGCCGGCCGCCGCGCGGACCGCCGAGGCGGGCGCGCCGACCGCCACGGTATAGCACCACACCAGGGCGATCGCGATCACGCGTCCGCTCCACGGCGTGGCGCCCAGGGTCCCGGCGAGCGCCCCGACCAGTTCGAGCACGAGCGTCAGGTGCAATCCGGAAATCGCGAGGAGGTGCAACGTGCCCGTCTGGCGGAACTCCCGCAGTGCCTGCGGCTCGAGAGGGTCACCCCGATTGAGGATCATGGTGACCGCGATCGTCTCGCTCGCGCCACGCAGGTGCTGGTGCACCGAATGCTGAATCGCGCCAAGCGCGCCCTTGCCAGCGTCCTGTATCTGATGATAGATGCGCGGCGCGCGCGGAACCGGCGACCACGGCCGCGGCGCAGCGAAGTTGCCCGGTTGCGGCGGCGGGACCGCGGGCAGAAAGCCGACGCGCAGCGCGGCGCCCGCGCACAGCGCCACGAGGGCACCACACCGCTGCCATCTCGCGGACGGGCGGCGCGTCCAGGACAGGGCGATCCATCCGACACACGCCACGGTAGCGATCGCCGTGGTGGCGGGACCGGCGGAGCCCACCGCGCTGCCGGCAACCGTCGCGACGACCATCAGCCACGCCTCGCGACCGCAATCGCGCTGCCCCACCCCACCTCCCCTTCGCGCCCACGGGCCCGTCAGGCGAGAAGTATGCCGCGGCAAGCGGGTGCGTCGCCCTGCATAACAAAAGTGTTTACCTACATCGCTAGACAACTGCTTTATAGCCTGTTACCGGCTTCATGTAATCCATCGCGCGAACAGATGGAGCACATGCGGAAACGCCGATCGGCGAACCGACCGGCGTGACGATGGGAAGGCAGGACGCAGGCGCTACCCGACTGCGCGCTCCTCCTCGGCGAACATCTCCGCGCCTTCCTCCTTGGCCGCCCGCAGGAACCGCTCGCGAGCGGACCGCGCCTTCTTGTGCATGCCGAGCATTTGGTAGGCGTGCCCGAGGTGGTAGTGCGACGGCACGAAATCCGGGTTCAACTGGATCGCCGTCTCAAGCACCTGGCGCGCTTTCTGTGCATCACCACCCATCAGGTGGATGCGCGCGACGTTGACGAGGATGTCGGCCGAGGTCAGGCCGCAGGCGACCGTCTTCTCGTACTCCTGGCGCGCCAGCAGATAGTCGCCACGGCGCAGCAGCGTGAAGGCCAGCGCATTGCGCGCGATGGCGTAGTCCGGGTTGATGCGCAGGGCCGCGAGGTGACATTCGACGGCCCGGTCGAGATCGCCCTCGTCGTACCAGAGTAGGCCGAGATTGAAATGGACGTCGGCGTAGCGGGGCGCCAGCGCCAGCGCATCCTCGAAGTGCCGGATGGCGCGGTGCGATTCGCCCTGCCGCGCGTATTCGTAGGCGCAGGCCAGGCGCAGCTTCACGCCATCGGGCGCGAACTGCAAACCCTCGGCATATTCGCGCAGCGCCTCGTCCTCGTGGCCCTCGCCGGCGGAGAGCTGCCCGAGGTTCGCGTAGTAGGTATCGGCATCGTGGGTGATCGCGTAGGCGCGCGCGAACGCGGCGCGCGCCAGGTCTCCCTGCCCCGCGGCCGCGTGCGACAACCCGAGGTGCTCGTCCCACACGGCCACCGCGCGATTCGGCTCGAAGCGTGCCAGGTACTCCTGCGCCAACGTGCGCTGCACCTCGCCGTCACGGTAGACACCGGAACTCGCCAATTCCGCGGCGCATGCGGCGGACAAGGCGGCGGCGCGCTGGAAGTAGCGCGCGGCCATCGCCCAGTCCGACGCGGCGACGCACGCCAGACCTGCGTTGCGGAGCGGCACTGGATTTTGCGGCGCGCGGTCGAAGGCTGCAGCAAAAGCCTTCAAGGCTTCCTGCGGGTCGCCCTGCATCCGCCACCACATGCCGAGGTCGTTCCACGCCCAGGATGAGTCCGGATCGAGACCCCGCGCGTGCTCGAAGACTGCGCGGGCCCCCGCAGCGTTGCCGGCCCGCAAGTTGACATAACCCAATGCCGCGTGGGCCAGGGTGAACCGCGGGTTGAGCTCGCAGGCGATCTCGCACCGCTCGCGCGCCTGCTCGTAGTCGCCCGCCAGGTACTGGGCCATGCCGAGCGTGAGCTGCAGGTCGGGATAGCCGGGATGCCGTGCCACCTGCGCTTCCAGGGCCCGGCGCGCGTCTTCGTCATTGCTGCGGATGAGCTGGAAACCGTCCTGACCCATGCCTGCCTCGCGTTGGCGGTTACTTGACACCGAGGACCACGTCACGCACCCCCGGAACCGTGCGGATGTCCCGTACCAGCTGGCGCAGCACTCGGGTGCCGGTGGACTCCTCGGCGGCGCCCTGGGGGTCGGCGAACAGCGGTCCGCGCACGTAGACGACCCCGTTGGTGGTGCCGAAATCGAGCTGGCCGGTACTGGGGCGGCATCGATTCACGATGTTGTGCACTGCGGCGTTGATCCGGAAGTCCTGGCTCGACACGTGCCCTCCCTGTCAGTCGCGCGCTCCGTCCGTGAAGGGGCGACTCAGCGCTACTATCGGCGCCGGGGAGGAAAAGGATGAGGGGAAACCGCGAAGCGCGGTGTCCCCTCGGATGAGCCCACGGCATGGACTGCCAGGCCGTCAGCCGCCCGGCACATCCAACGCGTCGCCGCTGGCGAGCGGACCGTGGAAGTGCTCCTCGATCAGTCCCGGCCCCACGCGGCAATTGCGCCCCACCACGATCTTCTCGGGCAATCGTGCGTTGCACCCCACCACGGTGATGCCGCTGGAGAGGTGATCCGGGCAACTGCGGTTGGGCGTCACGTCGCTGCCATGGCCCACGACCGCCCCGGCGCCGATGTGCGCGCCCTTGTCGATGATCACGCGGTCGAGCACCGCACCCGGTCCCACCCACACGCCGTTCATCAGGATCGAATCGGTGACCTTCGCACCCTTCTCCACCACCACGCCGGCGAACAGCACCGAGCGCTCGACGTGGCCGCGGATCATGCTGCCCTGCGACACCAGGCTCTGTTCCGCCGAGCCCTCGCCGATGAACCGCACCGGCGCCGCGTCACCCGGCACCGTGTGGATGACCCATTCGCGATCGTGCAGGTCGAGTTTCGGCCGCTCGCTCACCAGGTCCATCGTCGCGTCGTAGTAGGAGTCGATCGTCCCGATATCCTGCCAGTAGTCGTCGAACTCGTAGCCATACGCCGTGCCGCTGCGGACGAACGAGGGCAGGATGGTCTTGCCGAAGTCGGGATCGAGTCCCTCGCGCACGATGCGATCGAGCAGGTCCTCGAGCGCCTTCATGCGGAAGATGTACACGCCCATGGACGCGGTGAGCGCGCGCGGCCGCGCCGGCTTCTCCTCGAAGCCGACGATGCGCTTCTTCTCGTCGAGTTCCGCGATGCCGAGGCCCGCGGTCATTTCGCGCGTCACCGTGGTCACCGCAACGGTGGCGTCGGCGCGCACGTCGCGGTGGAATTCGTGCATCCGGCGATAGTCCATCTTGTAGACATGGTCGCCCGAGAGCATCAGCAGGTCGTCGACGTTGCGCTCTTTCATGTGCACGAGATTCTGGTACACCGCGTCGGCGGTGCCGCGGTACCAGTCGGTGTCGCGCCATCCGATATACGGCTGCAACAGCTCGACGCCGCCACTGCGGCGATCGAGGTCCCACGCGCGCCCGGTGCCGATGTGATCGTTGAGCGACCCGGGCCGGTACTGCGTAAGGATCGAGACATCGTGGATGCCGCTGTTCACCGCGTTGGAGAGCGTGAAGTCGATGATGCGATAGCGCCCGCCGAACGGGACCGCCGGCTTGGCGCGCGTCGCCGCCAGCAGGCACAGCCGGCTGCCCATCCCGCCGGCGAGGATCACCGCGTAGTCGAGGCTCATCGTCCTGTCCCCCCGGCGGCGAGCCGGGACACCGCATCGGCGGTCACGAAGGAGCCCGACTCGATCACGCCGCCGTGCGCGGCAAACACCGCGGCGCCGACGTCGGTATCGAGGATGCTCTCGCGGCCCACCACCGCCTGCGGCGGCACCACCGCGTTCTTGCCCACGATCGTCACGCCGGGCGCGGACCATGGCATCGTCCGCGTGCCGGGAATCTCGCCGGCGCCGACCGCCGCGCCCTCGCCCACCACGACGTTCTTGTCGAGGATGGCACGATCCACCATCGCGCGGCGGTGCACGACGGCGTCGTGCATGATGATCGAGTCGCTCACCACCGCACCCTCCTCCACCACAACCCCGGGCGAGATGACCGAGTTGATCACGGTGCCCCAGATGCGCGCGCCGTTGGACACCAGGCTCTGTTGCACGCGCGCGCCGCGGCAACACTTCGCCGGCGGCCGTTCCTCGCTGGGGCTGTACACCAGCCAGTCGGGATTGCTCAGCGGCAATCGCGGATGCCGGCCGAGCAACGCCATGCTCGCCGCGTAATAGGTGTCGACGCTGCCAACATCCTGCCAGTAGCCGTCGAACTCGTATGCGCCGATCGGCTCACCGGCGGCCAGTTGCGGCATCACGATGTCGTAGACCAGGTGCGTGGGCGCGGGGTGCGCGCGCAGCAGTTCGATCAGGTAGCGCGTGTTGAACACGTAGATGCCGAGGAACACGTGCGGCAGGTCCGAGGTCAGCGGCTTCTCGACGAATCCGCTGATCCGCTGGCCCTCGAGCGACACCATGCCCACGCGGCGGGTATCCTGCCGCGGGTCGCGCCGCCCGACCACCAGCGAGGCGCGGACGCCGCTGCGAATGTGCTGCTCGAGCAGCGGCCCGTAGTCCATCGAGTACACTTCGTCGCCGGAGAGCACGAGGACGTAGCGGGAGCCGGAGTGCTCGAGCACGTTGAGATTCTGCAGGAGCGCGTCGGCGGTGCCGGCGTACCAGGTGGATTCCTGGCTGCGGACATACGGTTGCAACAGCTTGACGCCGCCGTGGCGGCGGTCGAAGTCCCAGGGTCGGCCGATGCCGACATGCCGGTTGAGCGAGACCGGCGCGTACTGCGTGAGGATGCCGACGCGGTAGATGTCGGAATGCGAGAGGTTCGACAGGGAGAAGTCGATGATGCGGTACTTGCCCCCGAAGGGCACGGCGCTCGTCGGCCGGTGCTTCGTCAGGACGGACAGGCTATCGCCGCGTCCGCCCGCCAAGATCATCGCCACCACCTCGCGCATGCGTCGACCTCCCGGGCCCCACCAGTCCGGCGACTATAGTGGGCGGGGACGCCGGCCGTCCACCCTCGCGGCGTGCACCGGTGCCGCGCGCTAGAATCGCAACTGCGCGCTGACCCGATGGGTGGTGCCGAGGTCCTCATGGCCGACGAAGGCATAATCAAGACCGACGGTGTTCCAGCGCACCCCCGCGCCGGCACTGACCCGGCCCGCGGCATCGCCGACCCGGACGGCCAGCGCGCGCTTGTACCAGTACTCGGCGCCCAGGTAGAAGTCGGTAGCGGCGCCGGCGATGTTGGCCTGCGTGTTGCCGGTCGTGCCCTCGAACGTCATGTTGGCGTCGGCGGCGAGCGTGAGCACGCCGTCGAACTGCGGCAGCGCGTGCATCCACATCGCGCCCAGCCGCGCCGAGGGCGTTACCGATTCGCGGCGCCCGGTGTCCCACGAGATCTGCGTGGTGGTGGCATCGGCGATGCGCAATCCCACGCCGAACGCCCGCGACGGCGTGTACATCACCCCGATGTCCGATCCAACGCCGAAACTGGAGTAGTCGAGCACCTGCTGGCGAATCAGCTTCGCGTTCACCCCGATCGCCAGCTTCGCCGACAGCGGGCGCGCGTAACTGAGAAGGAAGCCGAGATCGCTGTCGCTGCGCCACTGGATGCGGCTCTCGTCGATCAGCACGTACTCGCCGGGGCCGAGGATCCCGTCGCCCTCGCCGGCATCGTGGGTGCCGGCCCGGCCGTCGGCGCCGACGTCCACCAGCGTGCCGCCCTGATTGCTGCCATCGAGTTGCGGGATGTTGTCGATCGACGTGCGGATCAGCGAGATCGCGAGCACGGAGGACCCGGCGTGTCCCGGGTCGAGCGGATGCACGTACGACACGAAGTCGTAGTTGACCAGCGCGCCGAACTGCTCGGCGTGGAGCGCCGAGACTTCCTGCTGGCGCACGAACACCAAGCCGGCGGGGTTCCAGTACCCGGCGGTGCCGTCGTCGGCGACGGCGACGAACGCCTCGCCCATCCCCAAGGCCCGCGCGCCGACGCCGATCTTCAGGAATTCGGCCGCGTACTTGTCGCCCGCCCACGCCGCCCCGCCGCCATGCGATGCGACGAGGACCGCGACGAGCAGGACCGCACTCCGTTGAATCGTCATTCGTCTGCTTCTCCCGTGGGGCACCCGGACGCCTCGCTGGCCGCCGGGACCGCGACTCGTGTTCGGCGCGGCCGTGCTAGTGCGCGGCGCGCGAGGCGATGAATCCATCGATGATATCCTGCCCGGAGTCCGAGACGTCCGTGAAGCACACCGCGACATCGTAAAAGGTCCCCTTGCCCGGACGATTCGAGGGATCGCAGCGGACCACGACCGCACGCGCTTCCACCGGGGCAGGCGCCGGTGCGGCGGCACTCGCCGGGAACACCAGCGTCAAGCTGACGCGTGTAAACAGCTCAAGCGGGCGCGCCATGCGACAGTAGAGTCCGCCGGAGCTGATGTTGATGCTCTCACTGGCTGCCGGGCCGCCGTCCGGCAGGGCATCTCCCATGTGGAGCGAGAAGTCGGCCGGCACCCGGAGGTGCTGGCGTCGCTCGGCGGGATTGCTCTCGGTCATCTGCAGTGCTCCTGTCTCGGTGTCATCGCCGCCCCCTGGGCGCGCGCCACGGCGCGCGCCCCGGGTCCTTCGGTGCGCCGCGGCGTTTCCGCGTGGGGACCTCGAGCGGCGCAAATTCCAGTTCCCGCATCTCCGGGTTCACCCGGGCGATGCGGACACGGATCGTCATGCCGACCGCGACCTTGCCACCGGTACGGCGGCCCACGAGGGCGAAGCGCTCGGCATCCAGCTCGTAGACGTCGTCCAGCAGGGCTTCGCGGGGCAGGCGTCCGTCCACCGGGGGATCGTCCAGCTCAAGGAACGCAGTCTGCGGCGTCACCGCCACCACGGTTGCCTCAACCTCGTCGCCGAGGCGGTCGGTCACCAGGCGCAGGACCTTCATGCGCACCGCGGCGCGTTCGGCCTGCTCGGATCGCTCCTCCCGCGTGGACACATGATCGGCCAGGACCTGCAACCAGTCGAGCCGTTCCGCAAGCGAGGCCTCATCGAGGCGTTCCCCGGCGATCGCCGCGCGCAACAACCGATGATTGACCAGGTCGGCGTAGCGGCGGATCGGCGAGGTGAAATGACAGTACCCCGCGGTGCCCAGCCCCGAGTGCCCGCTGTCCTCCGGAGAGTACCGCGCCCGTTCGAGGGAGCGCAGCACGTAATTGTGAAGAATGCCCCGCTGTGGCTCGGGCAGCTCTTGCGCCAGCAGCCGGCGCGCCCGCTCCTCGATGCCTCCCTTTCCGGTCACCGGCACGCGCACGCCCAGCACACGGGCCAGGCGAAACGCCGTCTTGATCTTGTCGGCATCGGGCGAGGGATGGACACGGTAGAGCAAGGGCAGGCCGCGCCGCGCCATCTCGGCGCCGACGAGTTCGTTGGCCGCCAGCATCATCTCCTCGACGATGTGGTGGGTCTCCAGCCGGGCTTCGGGCCCCGCCGATTCCGGGGTGCCGTCGGCGCGGACGTGCACACGCACCTCCGGCAGGTCGAGATCCCACGCGCCGCGCGCTTGCCGGCGACTGCGCAGGATCGCCGCGGCGGCGCGCAATTCCGCCAGCGCGTCCGCCAGGCCTGCCGGATCGTCAGCGTCGGGCTGCGCATCGCCGTCGAGCAGCTGCTGCCCGCGTTCGTACGAGAGGCGGGCCCCGATCCGCACCCAGGTCCAGCAGAACTCCGGCGCGCTGCGTCGGCCCGAGGCGTCGAGCGTGAAGCGCACGGTGGCCGCGGGCCGCGCGACGTGCGGCACCAGGCTGGCGCCTTCGCGCGAGAGTCCCTCCGGCAGCATGCGCACCACGCCGTCGGGCAAGTAGACGCTGGTGGAGCGGGCCTGCGCCTCGCGGTCGAGCGCGCCGCCGGCTTCGACGAACGCCGCAACATCGGCGATGTGCACGCTCACACGCCACCGCCCGTCACCCAGTGGCTCGATGGCGAGCGCGTCGTCGAAGTCGTGCGCGGTCGCCGGGTCCATGGTCACGATCAGCGCCCCGGTTTCTGCGGTGCGCCCACTGACCGGGGCAGCCGGCAGGCGGCGCATGACCGCCGCTTCCTCGGCCAGCGCGTCCTCGGGGAACGCGTCGGCCAGTCCGAACTCGATCGCCACCCGCCGGCTGTCCAGGCGCGGGTCGTTGTCGCGTCCGAGCACGGAGACCAGGCGCGCGGATTCCGCCGCACGCTCCCGCGCCGTGCCGCGCGGTACCTCGCCACCGATCTCCACCAACAACAAGTCCCCGGACGCGCACGACAGGCGTCCGGGGTTGTCGATCCGCAGAAGAGGCGGCAGTCCGGGATAGTACGGCTTGCACTGCGGGGGCCCGGCTCCAGAGGCGGCG
>JBKJUD010000165.1:0-4142 GCA_046590735.1 Candidatus Eiseniibacteriota bacterium
GTCGCCAACCGGCACGGTGAGCGGCGCGTCGATCACGTAGGCAAAATTGCGATTGGCCTTCCAGTTGAAGGCGCCCGCCGGGCCGGTGCCGCCCAGCTGGCCCACGACCCACACGCCGTTCCCGCCGTTGTTCCCCCCGGTGATCGTCCCGATCGACCCGACACTCTGCCGCACATATACCGCTCGACCCGTGCAGTTGGTGACGGTGAGGCTGTCGAGCGTCGGCAGGTTGGTCGGCCAGATCGAAATGCCGCCGGAGCCGCACGAGTCCACAAGCGCATTGCGCAGGGATATGTCGGCGGCGTAGGCGTTGATGCCGTTGAGCGAGGCCTGCGCGATCACGCCGCCGTTGATCGTCAGGCGCGTCATCACCTGAGTCCCGCTGGTGATCGCGTTCTGCGAGAACCGCACGATCGTCCAGGACAGGTCCATGGTCGACCCCGTCTGGGGCTGGAACCCGGGCCAGTCGCCCGCCGCTGGCGCGGCCTTGCTCGAGGTGAACGTATCCGGCAGCGCTGGCGTGCCTTGGGCAATGAGGTTGCCGAACACCGTGCAGATCGTCCCGGGCTTCATCAGCACCTTCACACCGGCCTGCACCGTCAGCGTCTGGCCCGACGGAATATTGATCGAGGAGATGACCGTGTAGGGGCTGCCCGCCGGCGTCCACGTGCCGGACACCGCCCCCGATACGTCGGTGCCGGCGGCGACTGTCGCCGCACAGGCCAGCAGCCCGCACCCGACGCCGAGCGCCGCGCGCGCCAAGGAGCGGGCCGGGCGCGTGAAGGCATGGCGGAACAGGCGACGGGTCGCGCACAGCTGCATGAAGTCCCTCATGTGGAACTGACGAGTGGAGCCGAGATCGCTTCGGGAGCGCCAGGGAGTGTCAAGTCGGCGTGGACCGAATGGGAGGGGAGCTTCAGCCCCCGGAAATGCGGGACGCCGCCCCAGCAGGCCTCTATACTACCGCGAATCGTCCAAGTGTGCCAAGCGCGAGGACCGCGCGCCGGGCGCTGGACACGACGCGAAGCGGGGAGAGATGACCCTCTGGAATCTTGCCGTGGCGCCTGACGCACCCGCAGGCGTAGCCCTACTGCAACCCGGTGATGTCTTTGCCATCGGCCGCAACTACTCAGACCACATCCGCGAGATGGGGAATGCCGACACCGTCCCGCTCGTCGTGTTCCTGAAGGCGCGCGCATCGCTCAGCGGTGACGGCGAGCCTCTCGTCCTCCCCGCGTGGACGAGCGACCTGCAGTACGAGGGCGAGCTGGTGGCCTTGATCGGGCGCGGCGGGCGCGACATCCCCGAAGCCGCCGCGATGGAGCACGTGTGGGGCTTCGCCGCCGGCCTCGACTGGACTCTGCGCGACCGCCAGCGCGACAGCCGCGCCAGCGGCGAACCGTGGTTTCCCGCCAAGAATTTCGCCGGCGCGGCCGCGGTCGGCGCTTTCCGGCCGCGCACCGCGGTCGGCGCGCTTGCCGATCTCGAGCTCATCACCACCGTCAATGGGGAAGAGCGGCAGCGCGCCCGCTGCGGCGCGATGCGCTATCCGTTGCCGGCGCTCATCGCGCATGTCTCGCGGGTGCTGCCGCTGTCGCCCGGCGACGCGATCTTTACCGGTACGCCAGCCGGTGTCGGGCCCGTGCAGGCGGGCGACGTGGTGTGCTGCACCATCGGCGGCGTGGGCAGCGTGACCACCCCGGTCGTCGCAGGGGAGGCCTGCGCATGACGCCGCGCATCGATGCCGGACGACTGCTGTCGATGATCGACGCGCTCGGCCAAGTTGGACTCGAGGCGAACGGTTTGCATCGCCCGGCCTTTGGCGACGCCGATTGCATGGCCCGCGCGCTGGTCGAAACCTGGATGCGCGATGCCGGACTGGTCGTACGCACGGACACCGCCGGCAATCTGATCGGCCGCCGCACGGGCGGCGATGCGCCCGGCGCGCTGGCGACCGGCTCGCACATCGACACGGTGCCGGGCGCCGGCCGGTATGACGGCGCCTACGGCGTGCTCGCCGGCGTCGCCGTGGCCTCGGCGCTCCACGAAGCCGGCGCAACGCTGCGGCATGCATTCGAGGTCATCGCCTTCGCCGACGAGGAAGGCAGCTTCCTGCCCGGCGGCCTCTCGGGCAGCCGCGCGATGGCGGGGCTGCTCGACCCTGCTCTGGTGAAGGGCGTGGTCGCCGCCGATCCGTCCTGGGTCGAGCGGGTGGCAGCGGCCGGCGGCGACCTCGGGCAGTTGGGCAGCGCCCGTCGCGCGCCCGGCGAGATCGCCGCGTATGTGGAGCTGCATGTCGAGCAAGGACCGGTGCTCGAGCAGCAGCAGGTGCAGGTGGGCGTGGTCACGGGCGTCACCGGGCGGCACGTCTATCACGTGGCGATCGAGGGCGCCGCCAACCACGCGGGCACCACGCCGATGACGATGCGTCACGACGCCGTCGTTGCCGCCGCGGACGTCGTGCGCGCGGTGCGCGAGCTGGCGTTGCCGGCGGATGGCACGCCCCTGTGCCGCACTGCGACCGTCGGCGTCCTGCGCGTCGAGCCGGCCGCGGTCAACGTCGTGCCCGGGCACGCGACGCTCGACATCGAGCTGCGCGATGTCGACATGGCGGCGCTCGCCGCGTCCGACGTCGCGCTGCGCGAGAACGCCGCGCGCATCGCGACGCAGCACGGCGTGCGCATCACCGTGACCCAGCGCACGACCGTCATGGCTGCGCCCGCCGCGCCGGCGTTGCAGCAATTGATGGAGCACGTGGCGCACGACGCCGGCTTCAACACGCTGCGCTTGCCCAGCGGCGCCGGCCACGATGCGCAGGCGATCGCGTCGATCGCGCCGATGGGGATGATCTTCGTGCCGAGCGCCGGCGGCGTCAGTCATTCGGGCGACGAATACACCGCGCCCGAGGACTGCGTGCGCGGCGCCGAGGTGCTGCTGGCGGCGCTGTGCGCGCTCGACGCGCGCGACGAGTTCACCGCCTAGCCCGCTTTATTCCTCTCGCCGCTATTCCGGCGACCTGATGTGCCCCGCAGCATGCCCGATGATGCGTGCGACGGCGAGAATTCCGTGCCGCTCGCGGAGGGGGGCCGGGAGCGGGGTCCGCGCGCCGTGGCGCGTCGTGGGGGCGGCGACGCAGGGCACGCGGTCGCCGCGGCGGGCCAAGGGCGAAGCGGGATTCCGATCCTGTGTGACGCCGGCGGGCTGTGCTACAGCGGCACCCCGCCGGGCGCACGGGCGATCGTGCACCACGCCTGGCGCCAGGGCGCGTGCCCCGGCAGGCGCAGCGTGAGCCGTCGCACGGACAGGCCGACCAGCGCGCCGAGATTCAGCAGCCGCTCGCGCAGCGTGTGCACTTGCGCGTGGGCCAGCGTGGTGCGGGCACTCGCGCGGCGCACCGTCTGCAGCAGCACGTACGCCGCGACCGCGAGCAGCACGCGGAATTGATTCGCGGCGAAGCGCGAGCAACTCGTGCGGCCGAGCGCGACATCGACCAGCAATTCCTTCAGCCGATTCTCCGCCTGGCCCCGCGCGCACTAGATCTCCTCGCTAGCGGTCAGGCCTCGCGGTGTCCGGCGAGGAAGCGCGTGATGTCTTCGCCCAACCCCATCTCGCCGGCCCACGTCGCGGCGTGCGCGAACAGTTCGCCCTCGCGCTCCGGGAAGAAGCGCGCGGCGCGCCGGATGTAGTCCTGCGCCCACTCGTCGCGCTCGGGCTGGCGGCCCAGGCGGTCGAGCGCGGTGAGGCCGCCGAGCCAGACGTCGGGCAGGAAGCCCTCGGCCGCCAGGTCGCGCCGCACCGCGGCGAATTCGGCAAGCGCGGCGACATCGTCGTGCAAGTCGAGATACGCGCGACCCAGATTGCCGCGGACGGTGAGGTTGGCGGGGGCGCACTCGACCGCCTGCAGCAGGTAGTCACGCGCGGTCGCAAAGCGCCGCTCGCGTCCCTCGAAGATGCCGGCCTCGAACGCCACCCGCGCCATCACCGACGCGTAGACGCCGCGCGCCTGCGGAAACTCCTCGAAAAACGCGGCCAGGTTATCGGCCACCACGCTGAAGGGCACGTTGCCCTCCGGCAGCAGGGTCGCGATCTGCGCTGGGGTGAAGGGCAGCGGCAGCGGCGGCACTTCGTAGGCGTCGTAGAAC
>JBKJUD010000345.1:0-5317 GCA_046590735.1 Candidatus Eiseniibacteriota bacterium
GGCGCCGGCCGGCGCCCCGGCCGCGCTCGCCGCCGGGCACGTCAGCGCCGACACGCTGCGGGTGATCCCGAACGGCGTCGATGCCGCGGACACTCTGCCGTCGCCGTCACGCGAGCGCCGCGCGTGCTACATCGGACGACTGCATCGCGAGAAGGGCGTGCTGATGCTCCCCGCCGCGCTGGAGGCGGCTCGCACGCAGTGTCCCGACATCCGCCTGTGCATCGTCGGCGACGGCCCCGAACGCGAGGCGCTGGTGCGAGGGTTCGGCGCGCGCGGGCTCTCGGAGGCCATCGAATGGTGCGGGGAACTCGCCGACCCCACGCCGGTGCTCGAGCGCACCGCGTGCCTCATCGCCCCCTCGCGCGCCGAGGGACTCTCGTACGTCCTGCTCGAGGCGATGGCCCGCGGCGTGCCGTGCGTGGCAACGGCGGTCGGCGGCACGCCCGACCTGATCGTCGACGGCGCGTCGGGCGTGCTCGTGCCCGCCGGCGACGGGGAGGCGCTCGGCCGCACTGTCGGAACGTTGCTCGCCGATCCCGCGTACGCGGCCGCACTCGGCCGCGCGGCGTGGGCGCGCGTGCGCACGACCTTCTCGCGCGAGCGCATGGTCGACGACATCGCCGCACTCTATCGCGAGGTGCTGGCCGGATGACCGGGCGTCGCGTGGTGTGTCTCGCGCCCACCGAGTGGACGGGACCGTGGCAGCGCTATCACGAGTTGATGCGCCGGCTCGCGCAGGCCGGCAATCACGTCCTCGTGCTCGACAATCTCTATCGCGTCTCGCCGCCCGCGCCGGGCCGCGGGCGCGACGCAGGGCGCTGGCTGCGCAAGGCCTGGACGATGGCGCGCGACCTCCGGTGGTCCCCGCGCACGGTGGAACCGCGCCTCGCGGTGCTCGCGCTGCCGCCCCCGACGGGGGCGCTGGGAGCGCGCATCGCGCGAATGGTCGCGCGGCGCGCGGTGCGGCGGTTCCTCGCCGGCACGGCGCCCGGGCAGTCGGTGCTGTGGTGCTCGTTCCCCACGCCGTTGTACGCGGACCTGCGCCGTGCCGCGCAGCCGGCACTGGTGGTGTACGACTGCGCGAGCGCCTTCGGCGCGGATCCGCTCACACCTGCGCCGGTCGCGGCCACCGAATCCGAGGTGCTTGCCACCGCCGACCTGGTCTTCACCGATGCGCGCACGCTCTGGGAGGTGCACCGGGCCCGACATGCAGCCGCCGCGTGGATGCCGACGGGCGTCGACGCGGAGCGATTCGGCACCGCGCTCGCGCTGCGTGCCGCGCGTGGCACCGACGCGCCGGTCATCGGCTACGTCGGCACGCTGCATCCCTGGCTCGACGTGCCCCTGATCGCGGCCGTCGCGGCTGCGCGCCCGGCGTGGCACTTCGTGTTCGTCGGCCCGCAGCGCTGGCGCACCGATCTCTCCGCGCTCTCCGGCTTGCCGAATGTCATGTTCGCCGGCGCATGCGCGCACGACGAACTCCCGGGTGCGCTCGCCCTGTTCGATGCCGCCTGGATTCCTTACCGTGTGGCCGCATTCACCGACGCAGTGTTCCCCACCAAGCTGCTCGAATACCTGGCCGCCGGGTGTCCGGTCGCAAGCACGGACCTGCCGGAGGTCCGCGTGTTCGCCCCGCCGGTGCAGATCGGCGCGACGCCTGGCGAGATGGTCGCCGCGCTCGAGCGCGCGCTGGCACTGCCGGAACCGGCGCGCGAGGCCGGGTTGGCGATCGCGCGCGCCCACGACTGGAGCGTGACGCTGACGCGCATGCAGGCCGCGCTGGACGCCGCGCTGGCAGCAGATGGCGCGACGGCCCGGGAGCCGCGTCCATGACCCCGCGCCGCGTCCTGCACGTGATCAACACCGCCGCGGTCGGCGGCGGCGCGGAACATCTGTGCCAGCTCGCCGTGCACCTGCCCGCGCACGGCTACGCCAGCGAGGTCCTCGCCGGGACCGACGGCCCGGCGACCGCGCGGCTGCGCGCCCTCGGCGTACCGGTGACCGCGTGGGGCGCGATGCGCTGGGGCGCGCCGCTGGCTTTGCGCCATCACCTGCGCCTGCACCGTCCCGATCTGCTGCACCTGCATGGCAGCCGCGCCGGGGCGGTCGGCGCGCTGGTCGCCCGCGGGGGCGACGCGCCGCCCATCGTCTATACCGCGCACGCCTTCGCCTTCCACCGCCGCCTGCCGGCGCCGCTGCGCGCGGCGGCCGCACTCATGGAGCAGGCCACCGGCCGTGCCGCGGCGCGCATCATCTGCCTGTCCGACGGTGACCGGCGCGCCGCGCTCGCGCATCACCTGCCGGCCGGGCGCCTCGCACTGATCCGCAACGGCATCGACGCCGCGCGGTTCGCGGACGCGGCGCCGATCCGCGCCGACCTCGGCCTCGCCGACGGCGCGCCGGTCATCGCGCTAATCGCGCGGCTCGTCCCGCAGAAGAACCCGCTCGCCTTCGTGCGGATCGCCGCGCGCATCGCACCGCACGCCCCCGACGCCCGCTTTCTCGTGGTGGGCGACGGCCCGCTGCGTGGCGAGGTAGCGCGCGCGGTGCACGCCGCGGGCCTGCAAGAGCGCGTCCTCCTGACGGGGGTACGGCACGACATCCCGCAGGTTCTCGCCTCGTGCGACATCGTGGTCGCGCCCTCCCGCTGGGAAGGCTTGCCGCTGGGTCTGCTCGAGGCGATGGCGGCGGGCCGTGCGGTGGTCGCAAGCCGGTTGCCCGGACACGCCGAGGTGATCGAGGAGGGCCGGTCGGGCGTGCTGGTCGGGGACGGCGACGAGGAAGGATTCGCACGCGCAATCCTCGCGCTGTACGCCGATCGCGCGCGCGGCGCGGCGCTCGGGCAGGCGGCGCACGCGCGCGTGGCGGACGCGTTTGCGGTCACGCGGATGGCGGCGGCGACCGCCGCACTCTACGACGCGGTGCTGGGGGCGACCGGCGCCGCGGGGTAGTCGAGCGATGGCGCGAGAAAATCGGCCAGGACCTCGTGCGACACGAAGCGGTATGCCGGCGCGATCGCCACGCGCTCGCCCTCGCGCAGGAGCGCGCCGCTGCGCGTATGCCGGTCCAGCACCTCCGCGTACACCTGCGCCAGTGGCACCCCGACGCGCTGCGATGCATGGGCCAGGTCGACTCCGTCGGCCAGGCGCAAGCCGAGGAACATCGTCTCGGCCACCGCGTCGCCAAGCGTCAATGTCTCGCGCGTGACCACCGGCACCTCACCGGCTTCCAGCCGCGCGGCGTAGGTCTCGAGATCCCCGGTGTTCGCCGTGCGCTCGGGGCCCAGCAGACCGTGCGCCCCGGGTCCGAGCCCGATGTAGTCGTCGCGGCGCCAGTAGCCCAAATTGTGCCGCGAGCGATGTCCCGGGCGCGCCGCGTTCGAGGTTTCGTAGTGATCCCACCCGCCGGCCGCGAGCGCCTCGCACGCCACGTCGTACATGGCCGCTTGCGAATCGTCCGACGGCAGCCGTGCGCCGCGCTTCACCTCGCGCTCGAGCAAGGTCGCAGGTTCGAGCGTGAGTCCGTAGAACGACAGGTGTGTCGGCTCCAACGCGCGATAGGCATCGAGCGTCTCGCCCCAACTCGCCAGCGTCTGCCCCGGCAGCCCCATCATCAGGTCAAGATTGACGTCGTCCAGTCCGCCGGCGCGCGCGGCGGCCACGGCGGACTCGACCCCGGCGCGATCGTGCGTGCGGGCCACGGCGCGCAACTCGGACGTCACCGCGCTCTGCGCGCCGACCGACACCCGCGTGACGCCAATCGCGCGCAATGCGGCAACGCGCTCCGGCGTGACGCCCTCCGGATTCGCCTCGGAGGTGTACTCCACCACCGCATCGAGGTCGAAGGACTCGCGCAGCGCCGCACCAAGCGCCAGCAATTGTGAGGGCGTCAGCACGGTGGGCGTGCCGCCGCCGAGGAAGACCGTGTGGATGCGGCGCCCGGCGGCGTCGGAGGCGCGAAGCGCGATCTCGCGGTGCAGCGCGGCGAGGTAGCGCTCCACGCGGGCGTCCGAGACCCCGCGGGTGACGAATGCGCAATACGTGCAGCGCTTGTGGCAGAACGGCACGTGCAGGTAGAGCCCCAGCCGCGGCTGCGCGGGTTGCCGCTCCCCCGTCTCCCCCGGCGCCACTGGTCTCCCCCGGTCCCTAGTGCACCAGGCGGAGCAGCCGGTTCAGCCGCGGGCGCAGGTGATCGGCATCCCACGACCAGTAGATGATCAACGCCTTGCCCTTCACGTTCTCGTACGGCACGAAGCCCCAGAAGCGGCCGTCCGAGGAATTCTCGCGGTTGTCGCCCATGCAGAACAGGTTGCCGGCCGGCACCGTGAAGGGCGGCGCGTTGTCGCGCACGTTGTGCGTGCCATCGGGATTGGTGTACGGGAAGATCGCCGGGTCGACGTGCTTGGTGTACGGCTCGACCAGCGCCTGCCCGTCGACCAGAACGACCTTGTTGCGGATCTCGACGGTCTGGCCCTCGCTGGCGATCACCCGCTTGATGAAGTCGACCTTCCGGTCCAGCGGATACTGGAACACGATGATGTCGCCGGTTTTCGGATGTCTCAGACCCGGCAGCCGCGCGGTGTCGGTAAACGGAACCCGCGCGCCGTAGACCATCTTGTTGACGAAGAGGAAGTCGCCGATCTGCAGCGTGTCGAGCATCGAGCCAGAGGGAATGCGAAACGCCTGGAACATGAAGGTGCGGATGATCAGCGTCAGGATCAGCGCGCCGCCGATGGCCTCGACCCACTCGCGCATCTGTCCCTTGCGCCGGCCGCCCACGGTGGACGAGGAAGGAGATACCACACGCGGTCGCGTGCCATAACTGGGAGTCGCCACTAATCCTCCGCGCTCAGGACGGCCAGGAATGCTTCCTGCGGGACCGACACGGTGCCGATCTGCTTCATCCGCTTCTTTCCTTCCTTCTGCTTCTCGAGCAGCTTGCGCTTGCGCGAGATGTCGCCGCCGTAGCACTTGGCGATGACGTTCTTGCGCAGGGCGCTGATGGTTTCCCGGGCCACCACCTTGGCGCCGATGGCCGCCTGGATCGCGATGGGAAACATCTGACGCGGGATGACGTTCTTGAGTTTCAATGCCACCGCCCGGCCCCAGTGTTCCGCCTTGTCCCGGTGCACGATCACCGACAGCGCGTCCACCGGGTCGCCGTTGAGCAGCAGGTCGAGCCGGACCATCGGGGCGGCGCGATACTCGGCGAACTCGTAGTACATCGACGCGTAGCCGCGCGACACCGACTTCAGCTTGTCGTGGAAGTCCACCACGATCTCCGCCAGCGGCAGCAGGTAGGTCACGATCGCCCGGCG
>JBKJUD010000300.1:0-11078 GCA_046590735.1 Candidatus Eiseniibacteriota bacterium
TGCTGCTGCGCCGTCGCACCACGCCGGGCGCCGCGGCGCTGCTGGCGATCGGGTTCTACGGCATCCCGGCGATCGCGCTGGCCGGCCACCACGACTTTCACGATGCCGACTGGCTGCCGCTGTTCCTGTTCAGCGCCTTCGCCGCGCTCGACGCGCGCCGCCGCGGCCTGTTCACCGTGTTCGCGCTGCTCGCCCTGGGCGTCCGCGAGGACACCGCATTGATCGTCGTCATGCTCGGCGTGTACGCGCTGGTGGCGCGGCGCGACGTGGTCGCCGGCGTGTGGGCGATCGTCCTTGGCGCGGGCTGGGGCGTGATCGTCGCGCGGCTGGTGATGCCCGCGTTCTGGACGTCGGGGCTATGGATCGACCCGGCGCGATTCCTCCAGCTGCATCTCGGGCATCTGGGCGGCACGCCGGGGGGGATCGTGTCGCACGTCGTGCATGATCCCGTCGGCTTCGTGCGGCTGCTGCTCCACGGCGACAACCTCCAGTACCTCTACGCGCTACTGCGGCCGACGCTGGGCGTGCCGCTGCTCGGCAGCTTCGCGTGGGTGCCGGCGCTGCCGGCGCTCACCGTGAACCTGCTGACGCGGCAAGGCTGGCTGCGCGATCCGCTCGAATACTATGCGGTGGTGCCCGTGAGCTTTGCGTATCTGGCGACGGTGCTGGTGGCGGCGCGCCTCGCGGGTCCGGCGCCGCGCGACCGGCGGCCGCTGGCCCGCGCCAGCAGCCACGGGCTTGCGTTGCCGGAGCCGCGCCCCGTCGCACCCAGCCGGCGCCCGGCGCTGGCGCTGGCGGTCGCGTGTGTCGTCGCGGCCGGGACGCTGCCCGGCTTGCCGCTCGTGCCGCGTCCCTCGCACGCCTCCCGTCCGCCGGCCGCCCCCGCGCGCGCTTTGGTGGACGTGATTCCGCCCGACGTGCCGATCTATGTCCCGGTGGGGCTCTACGCGTCGCTGGCCACGCGGCACAACGTCGGATGCTGGGAAAGCCTGGGCCCGCTGGGCCGCTCGGCTGCGATGCGCGGGCGTTTCGACTACATCGTGCTGTGGCCGCAGCCGGTCGCGGCCGGCGCCGATCCGCGCGATGCCGACCTCGCGGATTCCCTCGCCGGCGATGCCCGCTTCCGCCGGCTCGGCGGGTACGAGCCCTTCATCGTCTATCACCGATCTGACCGAGCCAGGAGCCAGTAGACCCGCGTGAACTGGAAACGCGTCTTCGCCAAGGATTCCGTCAGCCACTCGATGGGCGTGATCGGGACCCTCAACATCTCGCAGCGCGTGTTCGGCATCGCGCGCGGCATCCTCTTCGCGCGACTGCTCGGCCCGGCGAACCTGGGGGTGTACGCGCTCACCGCCTTCGTGCTGGGCGTCGGCATCCCGGTCGTGTCGGCAGGATTGGCGAGCAGCTACAACCGCTACGTGCCGCGCTACGAGGCCAACGGTTCGCTGCGCGCCTACTACAACTCGATCACCGCATGGAGCATGTGGATCGCCACCGCGTTCGTCGCGATCGCGCTGATCTTCCCGCGCCAGGTGTCGTCGCTGCTGCTGGCCAGTCCCGACCACGCGAACATCCTGCGGCTCACCGTCATCACCTTGCTGCCGGCGGTGTATCACCGGAATCTCGCCACCTTCTTCAAGGGCCTGCGCGTGTTCCGGCTGTCCGCGCTGCTCGAGTTCGCGCAGCCGGTGCTGCTGACGGTGTTCGCGGTGGCGGGGTTCCTGTGGTGGCAGCGCACCGTCGAGATGGCGATGTGGGCGACTCTTCTCAGCTACCTGGTGCCGGTAGCGATCTGTGGTTGGATGACGCGCAGCTTCCTGCGCGATCTCACCGACCAGAAGCCGCGCGTCGAAGAGACGGACTACGCGCGCAAGATCTTCCGCTTCTCGATCTGGTTCGTGATCATCCCCACCGGGCTGGTCACGTTCGATTACGTCGACCGGCTGATGCTCGCGCACTTGATGCAGGACCCGACGACGCTCGGCATCTACAGCCAGGCCTTCAACACCACCGCGCTGTTGCTGGCGGTGGGGTACGTGCCCAACGGCGTGCTCGGGCCGACGCTCTCCGCCGCGTGGGAGCGGCACGACCAGGTGCTGGTGCAGCGCACGTTCAACCTCGCGCTCAAGGTCACGCTGCTGCTGATGCTCGGCGCCAGCCTCGTCGTCGTGCTGATTCGCGGCTGGGTGCTGGCGTTCCTGTACGGCGCGGAGTACGCGCCCGGCGCCGTCGTGCTCGCGCCGCTGCTCGCGTTCCAGTGTTTCGACGTGATGTACTCGATCACCGGCATGTACAGCGGGCTGATCGAGAAGACGTACCTGCCCGGCATCGCGGTGGGCATCGGGCTGGGGCTGAACGTCGCGCTGAATCTCGTGATGATTCCGCACTTCGGCATGCGCGGCGCCGCGTACGCGGCGATGATCTCCTACGGCGTGGTCAACATCGTCCTCTATCTGCTCAACCGGCGGCATGGGTTGCAGCTCACCGGGCGCACGCTGGCGGTGTCGGCGCTGCCGCTGTCGCTGCTGCTGCCGCCGCTGGCGCTGGTCCCGCTGGCCGGCGCCGTGCTGCTGGCGAGCGTCCGCGGGTCGTGGATCTTCGAGCAGGCCGAGAAGGACGAACTGGTGGTGGCGGTGCGGCAGGTGGGGGCGAGCCTTGCGCGCCGGCTGCGCGGGCCGCGCCCCAACGGGCAGGCCGCGTAGGCGCCGTGCGCCCGGTCCCGCATCACGCGCGCGAGGTGCTCTGGCAGCACGCCGACGGCATCGGGCTCGAGTTCGTGCGGGTGAGCGAGTCCGCGAGCGTCGTGCAGGCCGATGGCACCATCCTCACTGTCCGCGATGGCGCCCCGCTGCGCGTGCGCTACGCGATCAACTGCGCGCCGGACTGGACGGTGCAGGCGGTGGTGGTGAGCGTGGTGGGCGGCGGACTCGCGGACCTGCTGGAGCCCGAGGCGCCGTGGATCCGCAATGCCGCGGGCGGCTTCGCGTGCTCGCTGAAGCACGATGGCGCGGGCGGATGGAGCAACACGGTGGGGGGCGCGGCGCTGCCGGCGTTGGAGGGGTGCACGTTGGTGGGGTTGGCAGGGTCGGTGTTCACCTGCACGCTCGCCATCCGCGCCGCCAGCTCGCGCGGGATCGACGAGGTGTGCGTGGTCCAGGTGACGGGTCCGCGTGAGTCGCCCCGGGGTGTGGAACTGCACATCATGCCGCTCGCGCGGGAGGGCGCCTGGCGATTGGGTCCGCGGGCACCCGCGGACATCGCATGCGGCGACATCACCGTGGATGCCGAGGGTATCGTTCTGGACGTGCCCGGAGTGGCGCAGCGCCTCGGCGGCTGACCCCGCTACGCCTCCGCTGCCGCCGGCGCCTCGATCACCTCCAACGCCTCGCGCGGCCGCTTGAACGGCGCGATCACGTAGACGCCGGCGCACGCGCCGCGCAGGTCGCGGACCATCTGCCGCGCCTGGCCGAAGCCCGTGCTGCGCGCCGCCGGTCCCGCCTGCCGCAACGCCGCGCAGGTGTCTTCGTCGACCACCACACCGGCCACGCGTTCGTTGATCCGCAAGGCCTGCGCATGCGACACCAGCGGCCACACGCCCACCAGCATCGGCACCGGGATGTGCGGCACCCAGTCGCGCTCGAACGCCTCCCACTGCCGCGGCGAGAACACCGGCTGGGTCATCACGAACTGCGCGCCGGCCGCCAGCTTCTTCTCGAGCCGGTCAAGTTCGAGGGCGATGTCCTCGGCGTTCTGGTTCACCGCGACGCCGATGGTCAGCGGCAGCCCGAGCTGTGCGATCCCGCGCACCAGACCGATCGAGTCCACGTGCAGGATGCCGCCGGTTTCCGGATAGGTGCCGCCCATCGCCGGCGCGTCGCCGGTCACCACGAGCACGGTGCGCACGCCGCCCCACGCCACCGCGGCGGTGAGCTGCGAGGCCAGGCCGTACACCGTCGCGTCGCGCGGCGTGAGGTGCGGCATCGCCTCCATCCCGTGCTGCTGGATGCCTACCGACATCACCAGAGCGTCCTGCACCACCGCGCCGCCGGATTTCGAATTGACGTCCACCACATCGACGACGCCGGAGGCGCGCAGCGCGGCCACCGTGTCGATCGTGCTCGCCGCGTCGGCGGCCTTGGACGGATCGAGCTGCACGGAGACGACGAAGCGCCGCTCGGCGAGCAGCGTGGCAAAGCGCGAGGGCGGCAACGATGGCGCCGGCGGGAGATCGAGGTCGGCCAGCGCGATGGTCGAGCGCGGCGCGGCGGGACGCGGACTGGTCTCGCGCACCGCCTGTGCGATCGCGTGGACGTGGCGCGGCGTCACGCCGCAGCACCCGCCGATCAGCCGGGCGCCCAGCGCCAGTGCCTCGTGCGCGAAGTCGCCGAATTGCGCGTCGGTGGGATTGGGGTAGAGCACGCGGCCGCCGGCGCGTTGCGCGAAGCCGGCGTTGGGTCGCACCGCGAGCGGCATGCCCCGCACCGCTGGCGCCACGCGCGCCAGCGCCTCCAGCGTGTCGTGCGGCCCGACGCTGCAGTTGACCCCGATGACATCGACTCCCGCCGCCGCCAGCCGCGCCGCCGCGCGCTCCGGCGCGCCGCCGCCGGCCAGCCGTCCGCTGCCGTCGATGGTGAAGGAGGCCAGGATCGGCAGCTCGCTCATCGCGTGCAACGCCTCGATCGCGGCGATGAGTTCGTTGAGGCTGGTGAAGGTCTCGAGCACGAACAGGTCAACCCCGCGCTCCTCGAGCGCGTTCGCCTGCTCCTGGAACAGCTCGCGGATCTCGCTGGGTGAGGGCGCGTTCTGCAGGAGGTAGTCGGGATCCAGCGGGCCGATCGAGCCGCCGATGGCGACGTCCTCGCGCTGATCGCGGGCGTTGCGTGCCAGCTTCACCGCGGCGCCGTTGAGCCCGGCGAGGTCGTCCTCGAGGCCCAAGGTCGCCAGCTTGGTGCGGTTCAGCGAGAAGGAGTTGGTGGTCAGCAGCCCCGCGCCGCTGTGCAGGAAGGCGCGGTGCAGATCCTCGACCAGCTCGGCATGCTCGCGGTTCGCCTCGACGATGCGCCGGGCGGCCCGCTGCGGCGGGTCCTGGTAGAAGTGCGCGGCGATCATCGACCCCATGCCGCCGTCGGCCACGACGGGGCTGCGGGAAATCAGGTCCAGGAAGAGGTTCATCGACGCTCCAACAGGTGGTCGCGCGGACTGCGCGGGCTCATCCTAGCATGGGGCCCGGCCCGGTTGGGTGAAGTCGCGCAGGTGCGACAGGGCCAGCCGCCGCGGCGACAGGGTGTGGCACGCCGCGCTCATCCGGACGCGGGCCGCGAAGCGCAGTTCTCGGCATCGGAACAACCGTTCCCGGGCGGGTGGACGGCGAAAAGGGCCGCGGGGGCCGCGGCGCATCGTGCACACCGGGCAGATTGCAGTGGGGAATCGGGCAAAAAGAACGCCGCCTGCCGTGTGCGCGAGGCACTCGACAGGCGGCCCTAGGGTGAAGCATGCGATGGTTTAGAAGCCAATAGTGAACTCCGAGCGAAAGTATTCACGTTCCCGCATCATGGCACAGACGAAGGCACTCACCACCTCGTTCATCGTGAGGTCGCGCTCACCCTTCGTCTTCTCCAGATCCTCGAGAAGCGCGTCCAACGTGTCATGCATCCATGCCACGGTGTGCTTCTCGCGGAGAAGGCGAGCCACCTCGACATCCATCGTCTTCTGCACGGGTGCCTCCTTCCGTGTTGCCGTCTCCTCGCGGAGCCGGCGGTGCACTACCTGCGCTAGCACAGACTCGAAGTCGCATGTCGCGTGCCAGAATGCACGGTGTCCACAGTGCAGTGCGCTCAGAAGGCCACACCGTGCCGCCCGGCACGAATTGCCGCCCGAATCCGCCGAACGCGAATCGTGCGTACAAGATGGGATGCACGGTCCGCCGCGACCGGGCCGGGCAATCGCTGCTATTCGGAGTCCGCAGGCGGCGTCCAAGTTTCCAGCACATCCTCCAGCGCCCGCAGCCCGCGCGCGAAGGTGTCGGGCCGCGGCAGGAGACTGATGACGAGGTACCCCTCGCGCGCCGTGTCGTAGAAGTGGCCGGGATGCACCACGGTGTCGCGCTCGAGCAGGGCGAGTGCGTATTCCTCGTCACGCTGCACGTCCGGCACGCGGAGCATCGCCGACCAGCCGCCCTCCGCCGGGAGGACCGACATCGACGGCGCGCGCTGCGCGGTCTCGGCGAGCACGCGCAGGTTGGCGGCGAGGCGCTGGCGGATCGCCGCCTGCACCGGCGCACGGGTGGCCAGCAGATGTGGCAGCGCCACCTGCACCGGGGTCGAGACCGACAGCAGCAGGTCGCCGATCCACTCGAGCCCGTCCATCGCCACCTCGCACGCGGCCGCCGGGCCACACACCGCGATCCACGCGAGTTTCAGTTGCGGGGCCGCGCAGGTCTTGGACAGGCCGCCGAGCACGAAGGTCAGCGCCTCCGTGCGCCCGAACTGCGTGGGCAACGGGACGGCGTGGCCGGGCCGGGGGTATTCGCCGAAGACTTCGTCGCTGATCACCGCCACGCCGTGCTCCGCGCAGACGCGATCGACCGCGGCGCGGTCGCTGTCGTCGAGACAGGTGCCGGTCGGATTATTCGGCTGGACGATGATCGCCGCGCGCACGCCCGGCGCGGCGGCGCCGCGCGCGAACTGCTCGACGTCCAGGGACCAGCGGCCGGCGTCGTGCAGCCGGTAGCGCAGCGGCTCGACGCCTTCGAGCGCACACAACGGTTCGAACAGCGGATAGCTCGGGGCGGGCAGCAGCACGCGCTCGCCGGGATCGCAGAGCAGGCGAAACAAGTGCGTGTACGCTTCCGAGGTGCTCGCGGTCAGGGCGATGCGATCCGGTGCGACCCGGACGCGCGCCTCCGCATGCAGCGCGCTCACCGCCTCGCGCGCCAGCAGCAGACCCAGCGGGTGCGGCGCGTAGTCGAGCGCGCGGGTGTCGGCGAGCGCCGCGAGAGCGAAGCCATCGACCCCGCCGAGGCCCACATGCGTGGGGTTGGTCTCCGTGAGATCGGCGAGCACGGCGCCGGCGGCGCGCCGCTGCGCGAGTCGCGCGGTGAGCGGATTGAGCGTGCGATCGCCGGGCAGCCGTCGCGAGACGTGCACGGCGCTCAGGCGGGACGGATGATGGCGATGCTGGCGGTGTGCCCGTGCACGTGGTTGCGCCCGCCCACCGGCCCGATCTCGCCATTGCAGAAGAAGCCGGCCGCCGGCACGCTGCCGCCGAGTGCGTCCTGCAGCGGCGTGATGTCGCCGTCGGGGCCGCTGTAGAGATTCGTCCCGCGGCCGTTGCACGAGAACACCAGCGCCGCATGCGCGCGGGTGTCGACGCTCTGCGGCAGCAGCAGCATCTCGAGGTCCTCGCGCGCCGTGTTGCCGTCGCGCACGTGCAGGCGGATGCGCTCGTCGCTCTCGATCAGGTCGCCCACCGCGATCACGCCGCGCACCCGGTCGGCCCCGATGACGTTGCGAATCAGGTAGTCGCCGCGCCCCTCGGCGTCGCCGCGCACCGGCCGCCCAACGAACAGCCCGGAGCCGAGCTGCTCGTGCTCCTCCGGGCTCAGCGAGGAAAGCACGCCATTGAAGCGCTCGAGCGCCGGCTCGTCGTCGATCTCGATCAGGTAGTTGCGCTCGGCCTTGGTCACCGTCATCGGCGGGCCGATGGGGCGGCAGCCCTGCGAGACGATGACGTCGGCACGCAGCGCGCCGCTGAGCGCGATGCACAAGCCGCCCTCGGGCGACAGCCACTCGTTGAGGAACAGCATGTTGCCGCCCTGGCCCACCCCCGAGGACGCCATGCCGCCGACGACCCGCAGCCCCGGCGCAAATTCGTGCACCAACTCCAGCGTCTTCTGCATGTCGAGCGTGTACGGATCGGCGAACAGCAGCGCCAGCTCCGCCTCGCGGGCGCCGGGCGCGTAGAGGTCGAACTGCTCGCTCGAGGTGATCTCGTCGACCCAGTCGGCGCCGCCGAGCAGGAAGGGGGACACCTGCACGCCGGGCAGGCGCGCCGCCACCAGCGACAGCGCCGGGCCGTCCTCGATCTCGCTGTCGGTGGTGATGACGCCGCCGGCGCTCACGCCCGCCAGGCAGCCGGGGGCGAGCGTGCGCATCAGGCACTCGCGCATCTCCTCGGCACCGGTGGTGAGTTCGGTCGAGTAGAAGGCGATCACCAGGTCGATCGGGCCGTCGCCGAGCGCGTCGAGCAGCCGGCCGGCGGCGTCCTGCGCGGCTTGCAGCGGATCGGGCAGGGTCGAATGGACGGCGGCCCATTTCATCGTTGTCTGCTGTGTCGTTGATGGCGTCATGCCCAAAGGCTACCCTGCTGCGGCGCGCGCGTCAAAACTCTCCGTGCGCCTGGACCTTCGAGCGACGAGGAGATGGCAGAGTGCGGGCAGTGGTACAGCGAGTGCGGCGTGCGCACGTCACGGTGGACGGCGAGGTCAGCGGGGAGATCGGCCCGGGGCTGCTCGTGCTGCTGGGCGCGACGCACGGCGACGGCGAGGCCGAGGTGCAGTGGATGGCGCGCAAGCTGGTGGGGTTGCGCGTCTTCGGCGGCGACGACGGCCGCATGAGCCGCGACGTGCGCGACATCGGCGGCGGCATGCTGGTGGTGCCGCAGTTCACACTCTATGGCGACGTGCGGCGCGGCCTGCGGCCGGACTTCGGGGCGGCGGCGAAGCCGGGAGTGGCGCGGCCTCTGTGGGAACGATTCTGCGAGGTGGTGGCGCAGGCCGGCGTGCCGGTGGCGCGCGGGGTGTTCCAGGCGCACATGGAGGTCGAGCTGCTCAATGAGGGGCCGGTGACGCTGGTGATCGAGACGCCGGCGAGCGGCTGATGCGGACGCGACTGCGGCGCTGGCTCGTGAGGAGCCAGCGCCGCGGGAGGTTGCTCGATGCACGAGGCCGTGGTGCGCGAAACGTCGCGCCCGGACGAGACGAGCCCCAAGGACCCTCTACAACGCTAGTTCCGCCGGTCCCGTGGCGTCGAATCCTCCCAATTCCCGTCGCGGCGGTCGTCGCGCGAGCGCAGTGCGTCACGCTCGTGCCGCAAGGCGTCACGCTCGTGCCGCAAGGCGTCGTGGCGCTGCTCGAAGTCGGAGCCACCGCCGCGGCGCATCATGCGGTGCTCGCGCATCATCTCGCGACTCGCCCGCATCCGCACATCGCCGAGCCGCTGACGCAACTCGCGCTGCTCGCGCGCCATCTTCTCGAGGCGTTGTGGCGAGCGGCCGTGCAGCCGCGCTTCGTGCATCGCGCGACGGTTGTGCCTCATCTCACGCATGAGGGGCCGCGCCTCGCGCCGCATGTGCTGCCGGGTGCGGCGGATGTCCTGCCGCTGCGAATGGGACAGCCCAGCGCGGTTCTCGACGCGTGGCGACGTGTCGCGCGCGTCCCAGCGCGGCGGGCGAGGCGAAGAGCCCGGCTCATCCGCCGAGACGGCTGCCGGACCGAGACATGCGGCAAGCAGCGCCGCCGCGAACAGCGAGGCGCCGCGCGAACGCGATAGACGATGGATCGACATGAAAGCGACTCCTCTGGAATGCAGGGGGGAAGGTGGGGGCCGGCGCATCGCCGGCTACGCGGGTGGGACACCCCTGGGCCGGGGGCGGTTGAACGCGGCCCGCGCACCGCACAGTCATCGACGAGGGAGACACACCATGTCCGCAGACACCGTCCTTCGCACCAGCTTGCGCTGGGCGCCGGCCGAGGGACACCAGATGGAGTTCCTCGGCACCTCGCAGAGCGGCCACGGCCTCGTGATCGACACCGGCGACGACAGCCACGGCGCCTCGCCGATGGAGTTGCTGGGCCTCGCGCTCGGCGCATGCTCCGCGATGGACGTGATCTCCATTCTCCAGAAGAAGCGCCAGCGCGTCACCGGCTACGAGATCGTCGTCGAGACCGATCGAGCGGGGGAGATCCCGAAGGTCGCGAAGGGGTACCGCGTCCGGCACCTGGTCCGGGGCTTCGGGGTGGAGCGCGCCGCGGTGGAACGCGCCGTCGAATTGTCGCGCGAGAAGTATTGCTCGGTGGGGCTGACGTTGCAGCGGGCGGTCCCAGTGATCGACAGCATCGAGATCGTCGAGGAGGATGCTCCGGCGAGCGGAACCCCGGCCGTGGGGAGTCCCGGGGCCTAGGCCGTACTGCTTCCGCCGGGCTGGAGCACCTCCCCTTGACGAAACCGGCTATCCGTGGGTACAGTACCCGGTTCCAATCCCCACGGAGACCCGGATGATCCGCAGCATGACCGGCCTGGGATTCGCCGAAGGCGAGTTCCACGGCGCGCGCATCGCCGTCGAATTACGCACTGTCAATCATCGCGGGCTCGATATCAGCCTGCGCCTCCCGCGCTTCCTCGCCACCATGGAGGTTGCGGTGCGGCGCGTCATCCAGGAGAACCTCTCGCGCGGGAAGGTCACCGCCGCGATCACCTGGGAAGGCGACAGCGATGGCGCCGCCGAACTGCGGCTCGACCGCGAGGCCGCGCAACGCTACATCACCCTGCTGCGCACCCTGCAGCAGGAGTACGGCCTGCCCGGCGAGGTCAGCATCCTCACCGTGGCCGCCCGCCCGGAGATCGTGGCGTGGGAGCGGCCCGGGGTGAGCGAGGCGGATGCGTGGGGCGTGGTCGAGCCGCTGGTGCGAGCGGCCGCGACGGATCTCGACTCCATGCGGGCCAACGAGGGCCGGGCGCTCGCCGCCGACCTCCAGCAGCGCATCGCGGAGATGAATGCGCTCACCGCCGAGATCGACACCCGCGCGCCGCAACGCGTGATCGCCCTGCGCGATGCGATGCACGCGCGGCTGCAGGGCCTGCTCCACGACATCCCGGTGGACGACGGACGGCTGGCGATGGAGATCGCCATGCACGCCGACCGTCTCGACGTCACCGAGGAGTGCGTGCGCCTGCGGGCCCACAACGCGCAGTTTCTCGAGCTGCTGCAGGCGGAGGATGCCGGCCGCAAGCTGAACTTCCTGCTGCAGGAGATGAACCGCGAGGTCAACACGCTCGGCTCCAAGGGCAACGACGCGATCA
>JBKJUD010000017.1:0-4374 GCA_046590735.1 Candidatus Eiseniibacteriota bacterium
GCAGGAAGCCGACATCATCTCGCGCGCCGGCCAGCCCGGCGCGGTCACCATCGCCACCAACATGGCCGGCCGTGGCACCGACATCAAGCTGGGCCCCGGTGTCGTGAAGGGCGCGAAGTGCCGCCTGGTCGACGACGACGGCGACTGCGCGTCGTACGACAAGAAGACCTGCTACGAGAACGTGCCCTGCGGGCTGCACATCATCGGCACCGAGCGGCACGAGTCGCGGCGCATCGATCGCCAGCTGCGCGGACGTTCCGGGCGCCAGGGAGACCCGGGCTCGTCCCGTTTCTTCCTGTGTCTCGAGGACGACCTGATGCGCCTGTTCGGGTCGGACCGCATCGCCGGCATCATGACCAAGCTGGGCGTGCAGGACGGCGAGGCGATCGAGCACAGCATGGTCACCGGCGCCATCGAGCGCGCGCAGAAGCGCGTCGAGCAGTACAACTTCGACATCCGCAAGCACCTGCTCGAGTACGACGACGTGATGAACCAGCAGCGCGAGGTGATCTACGACCTGCGGCTGCACGCGCTCGAGGGCGCGGATCTCTCCGAGGACATGCGCGGCTACCTGCGCGAGGTCGTCGAGCAGCACGTCGAGACCTACATCGACACCAGCGAGCCGTCCGAGGACTGGAACATCACGGCCCTGGTGGGCGACCTCGCGGCGCTCACCGTACGCCCGGTGCACGCGCCCGACGCGGCGCGCGCGGCCAACATCGAGACGCTCACCGAAGACATGGTGGCGCAGGTGGAGGCGCTGTACGACGAGCGCGAGGCCGAGTTCACGCCGGAGATCATGCGCGAGGTGGAGCGGCGGCTGCTGATCGCGATCATCGACGACAAGTGGAAGGATCACTTGTACGAGATCGACCAGCTGAAGACCGGCGTCAGTTTGGTGGGTTACGGGCAGAAGGACCCGCTGCTCGAGTACAAGAAGGGCGCCTTCTCGATGTTCACCGAGTTGCTCTTCGAGGTGAAGAGCGATCTGGTGAAGAACCTCTTCCGCGTGCAGCTGGAGCGCCAGCCGGCCGCACCGGCGCCGCTGCCGCAGAACCTGCAGGAGCGCAAGCCGGAGGTGGGCACGCAGCCGGGCGCGTTGCGGCCCGCGCCGCGCATGCCGGTGCCGCGTTCGGTGCCGACAGCGCTCGAGTCGATGACCCTGTCGCCGGGCGGCGCGTCTGCACCGGCCGCGCCGGCAGGCGCATCTTCTGGTGAGACGCCGCGCATCGTGACCCCGGCGCTGGCGCGCACCGCGCCGCCGCGCACCAGCGGATTTTCCGCCACGCATGCCGCGCTCAGCGGCTTCGCAGCGGCGGGGTCCGGCAGCGCGCCGGGCGAGGCGCAACCGGAACAGGAGAACGTGCCGGTGCGGGCCGACCCCAAGGTCGGGCGCAATGATCCATGCTATTGTGGGTCGGGCAAGAAGTTCAAGAAGTGTCACGGAGCCGCGCAGTGAACGATCGCATCCCCGAGGTGGTGGCGATGATCCTCGAGCAGCTGCGCGCGTTCGTCGAAGGGGACGAACTCGCGCTGTCCGACCTGTCGGACGCACTCGATCAGAGCGATTACAACACCGACGAGGTGGATGCGGCGTTCGACTTCATCTTTCAGGCCCTCGACCCGGTCACCCGCGAGACGTATGCGGAGCGGCAGCCCGGCGCGCCGGGACTGCGGGTGCTCAATGAGTCCGAGCGCCGGGCGCTGTCGCCGGACGCCTATGGCTACCTCCTGCGGCTCAAGGAGCAGGGCGTCCTGTCCGACCTGCAGATCGAGTCCGTGCTCGAGCACGTCGTGCTGGGCCGGGGACAGGCCGCGCAGCTCGAGGACATCAGCACCTTGGCGTCCGAAGTCGTGTTGCATCCGTTCGAGGCGAATCGTACCGTCCATGATCCGCCGGATCTGAAGCACTAGGCGATGTCCTGCCGACTCGCCGCCCCTGCTCCCGCTGGCATGACGCCACGCGGGAGTTCGTTGTCTGAGACCACCGGAGCTGACGCATGCCAAAGTCCCTCGTGATCGTCGAGTCGCCCACCAAGGCCCGGACCATCGCCAAGTATCTGGGCCGCAATGTCACGGTGAAGGCGTCCGGCGGCCACCTGCGCGATCTGCCCAAGAGCGAACTCGGGGTGGACCTCGAGAAGGATTTCGCCCCCAAGTACGTGCAGATTCGCGGCAAGGCCAAGATCATCCAGGAGTTGAAGGCCGAAGCGAAGAAGGCCGACATCGTCTACCTCGCGCCCGACCCCGACCGCGAGGGCGAGGCGATCGCGTGGCACCTGGCGGAGATCCTCAAGGGCGTCGAGCTCAAGCGTCTCGACTTCTACGAGATCACCAAGAAGGGCATCACCGAAGCGATGCTGCATCCGCGCGAGATCGACACCCCGCGGGTGAATGCGCAGCAGGCGCGCCGCGTGCTCGACCGGCTTGTCGGCTACCAGGTCAGCCCGTTCCTGTGGCGCACGCTGCGCCGCGGCTTGTCGGCCGGGCGCGTGCAGACCGTGGCGCTCCGCTTGATTACCGAGCGCGAGGACGAGATCGACGCGTTCGTGCCCGAGGAGTACTGGTCAATCGAGGCCGACCTGCGCCGCGCCACCGGCGAGGCCGTGGTCGCCCGGCTGGTCAGCGTCGACGGAGAGAAGCGCAAGATCACCACCGGCGCGGAGGCCGAGGCGCTCACGACGGAGCTGCAGGCGGCGCAGTACGCTGTCACGCAGATGCGCTACCAGGAAAAGAAGCGTCGGCCGCTGCCGCCCTACATCACCTCGACGCTGCAGCAGGACGCGTTCCGCCGCCTGCGGTTTTCGGCCTCGCGCACGATGATGCTCGCGCAGCAGTTGTACGAAGGCATCGAGCTGGGCGCCGAGGGACCGGTGGGTCTCATCACCTACATGCGTACCGACTCCACGCGCATCAGCGACGACGCGATCACCGAGGTGCGCGACCACATCACCGAGGTCTTCGGCGCGCCGTACCTGCCCGAGGCGCCACGCTTCTACAAGTCGCGCGCCACCGCGCAGGGCGCCCACGAGGCGGTGCGCCCGTCCTCTGTGCTGCGCACGCCGGACTCGGTGAAGGCGTTCATGCGCGACGACCTGCTCAAGCTGTACACGCTGATCTGGAACCGCTTCGTCTCCTGCCAGATGACCGACGAGCGGGTCCGCGTGACCACCGCGGAGATCACCGCCGGCCGGGTCGGCCTGCGCGTCTCCGGCACGGTCACGGTGTTCGACGGCTTCAGCCGGGTGGCCGGCGACCCCAGCCGCGACGGCGACAACCCGATGCCGGACTTGCAGGAAGGCGAGGCGCTGGCGTGCGAGGGCGTGCGCCCGGGCCAGCACTTCACCGAGCCGCCGCCGCGCTTCACCGAGGCCTCGCTGATCCGCGCGCTGGAAGACAAGGGCATCGGGCGGCCGAGCACCTACGCGACGATCGTCTCCACCATTCAGCAGCGGGCGTACGTCGAGCGCAGCGGGTCGGCGCTCAAGCCCACCGAACTCGGGCGCGCCGTTGCCAAGCTGCTGCTCGCCACCTTTCCGGCGCTGTTCGACGTGCAGTTCACCGCGCGGATGGAAGGCGACCTCGACAAGGTGGAGGACGGCTCCAGCGATTGGATCCAGGTGCTCAAGGAGTTCTACACGCCCTTCGCCGAGACCCTGACCGCGGCCGAGGGGAAGACCGAGGAACTGCGCGCCGCGCTGCAGACTCCCAGTGGGGTGATCTGCGAGAAGTGCGGCAAGGAGATGGTCAAGAAGTTCGGCCGCAACGGACCGTTCCTCGCGTGTCCCGGGTACCCGGAATGCAAGAACGCCAAGAACCTCGATGGCGAGGACGAGAAGGTCGTCGTGGAGGGCTCGTGTCCGAAGTGCGGCTCGACGCTCATCATGCGCACCGGGCGCTTCGGCCGGTTCGTCGCCTGCAGCAGCTATCCGGATTGCAAGCATACGCAGCCGGTGCGCGTCGGCGTCGCCTGTCCGAAGTGCGAGACGGGACAGCTCTCGGAGAAGCGCAGCAAGCGCGGCAAGAACTTCTACGGCTGCGACCGCTATCCGGAGTGCGACTACGCGATCTGGGACAAGCCGGTGCCGACCCCGTGCCCGGTCTGCAACCACGCGTTCGTGGTCGAGAAGTACACCAAGACCGGCGGCGCGTCGCTGCGATGCCCGTCGTGCAAGTCGGTCCTGGAGACGGAGGCCGAGTGACCTCGAAGGGGCCGCTGTCCGCGCGGCGCGCACGCGCGGCCGCCGCGGCCCCTCCGCCCGGCGCGCAGGATCTCCTGCTATGGCCGGAGGTGGTGGAAGCGCACCTGCGGGATGTCCGGCGGATGTCCCCGCACACCGTCGCCGCCTACGCCACCGACCTCCGCGAGGCCAC
>JBKJUD010000126.1:0-3875 GCA_046590735.1 Candidatus Eiseniibacteriota bacterium
GCAGCACGCGCCCGGCGTGCCGGGCCAAAAAGGCCAGCAGGTCGAACTCGCGGCGGGTCAGTGCCACGCTCGCACCGCCGACGGACACGGCATGACCGGCAAGGTCGATGTGCAGGGATCCCAGCGCAAGTGATGGTGCGACCTCGCCCTCGCCGCTGCGCCGCAGGACCGCGCGAATGCGCGCCAGCAGTTCGCGCACACTGAACGGCTTGGAGATGTAGTCGTCTGCGCCGTACTCGAATCCGAGCAGCTTGTCGAGTTCGGTGGAGCGCGCGGTCAGCAACAGCACCGGCACGTCGCGGGTGCGCGGCTCTTCCCGTAGTTCGCGGAGGATGTCCAGCCCGTTGCGCTGCGGCAACATGATGTCGAGGACGATGAGATCGGGCCGCGTCGCGAATGCCTGTCGCAGCCCGTCCTCGCCATCGGACGCGCAGGACACGCGGAAGCCTTCGCGCTCCAGGTTGTACTGCACCAGGGCGCGGATCTCGTCCTCGTCCTCGACGAGGAGGATCAGCTCGGGCATGGATACCTCGATGTCGCGGGAGAGAGCAGACGCTGTCCGGGGCGGCGCGACGGCTGCGACCGTCCCGGCACCCCCCGCACCGTAGCAGGCCCGCGGCTTGCCCGCATCCCGGCAATGGGGCGGTTGGCACCACGGCCGGGCGGGAGCCGCCCGGCATGTGGCGAACGGCCGCCGCGCCGCGAGGGCGTGACGGCCGTCCGGGGCCGATCCGTGGGTGGACGAATCGGGGGACTACATCGCGGCGAAGTGCAGCGGCGGCGACGGGCCGGGCGGTGCGTCGTCCTCCGCGGCGGGAGCATCCTCGCGCGGGGTGGACTCCTCGTCGGGCCGATCCGCGGGTGTGGGCGCCTCCTGCTTGAGTCCCAGACGCACGACCAGTTTCAGGAAGCCGCTGCGCGTGTAGCCGGCCAGGCGTGCCGCCTTCGCGTAGTTGCCGCTGGCCGCGCGCAGGTAACTCAGCACGCGTTCGACGAGGAACTCGTGCTCCTGTTGGGCCAATCCGCTCGGCGGCCGGCCGAGGGCGCAGGCGGCGTGACGTGCATCGAGATCTGTCACCGTGACTGTGTGGCCGGGCGGCGCCACGCGCACCAGCGCCTCGATGGCGGTTTCCATCTCGGGCACGTTGCCGTCCCACAGCGCGTGCAGCAGCGCGGCGCGCGCGGGGGCCGAGAGCGTGACAGCCTTGCCGTGCCGCTGCTGCGCCGCGCGCCAGAGGCGATCGAGCGCGGCGGCGAGATCGGCGGGACGATGGCGCAGCGCGGGCACGTGGAGGCGATTGAACTGGACGGAGGCCGCAAGGTCTCGCGTGAGACGCGCCTCGGCGAGTGCCAGCGGCATGCGCATCGGCGCGGTGAGATACACGGTGGCGGTCAGCGGTCGTGGGCCGCCGTCCCCGGCCGGGGGCGGAAGCGTGCGCGACTGCAGCGCGTGCGCCAGCGCGCCCTGCACCAACGCGGGCAGGGCGGTCACGTTGTGCAGCACCACGGTTCCGCCGGCGGCGCGCTCCAGCGCACCCGGCGACAGCGGACGGCCGCCCCGGGCAGCCTCGCCGAAAAGGACCGCGGCGATCTGTTCCGCGGAGACCTGCGCCGCATCAACTCCCAGGCAGCGTCCGCGGCGCCCGCTGCGGCGATGGAGTTCCGCCGCCACCTCGCGCGTCTCGGTGCCCGGTTCGCCCTCAAGCAGGGCGTCGCCGCCGTGGGCGAGGACCCGCGCCATGTCCCCGAGCACGCAGGCATCGCCGAGATGGAATGCGAGCGGCGCGAGATCGACAATGGACCGTGCCGGGGCGGACAGCATACCGGCGCTGCCACTCCCCTTCCCCACGACGGACGACCCCTGAATGGCGACCGGCGCAAGAGTCAGAGGGGCGTCGGCCGCGAGCGGCACCACCCTCCGAGGCTCCGACCCCGCGACCGGCCGCGTCGACTGCAACTCCGCCAGCAGAGGGCGCGCACCCAGCAACCGCGCGAGCGCGGCAGCCTCCGCGCGCGCGGCAGCGGGATCCGGCAATAACTCCGCGAGCGCGAGGAGCGTCCGCGCGCGCTGGTAACGCTCGCGCACACGCGTCAGCACGAACACCGCCTCCTCCGCCAGCCTGCGCGCCTGCTCGATCGCGCCGGTCGCCTGCGCCACCTGCGCGAGCACGCGCAAGCCGGCGCCCACCTCGACGACGCACTCCTGCGCGCGTGCCTCGTCCACCGCCTGTTGCGCATCGCGGGCCGCCAGCTCGAGATCGCCCAGTGCGAAAGCCGCTTCGGCGCGCTTGCGCAGTCCCTCGAAGACGATATCGCGCCCGAGCGCGAGCGCCTGGCCTTGGCGCACCACGTCGTCGTACGCCTCGAAGGCGCCGGGCGCGTCGCCCCCCTCCAGCAGCAGGTCGCCCTCGATCTCGCGGGCCAGCGCGGATTCGCGCGGATCCTGCTCGGACGGCCGGATGCGCCGCACGCGATCCAAGTAGTCGTGGGCGCGATCGCACTGGCCCCGCCCGCGTGCCACCATCGCGGCCAGCAGCAGCACCTGCTTCATCAGGCGCGACGCCTGCAGGCGCTGCGCGGCGGCGAGCACATCGCGCGCGGCGCTCTCGAACTCGTCCCACTCCCCCGCCCACACCAGCACGGAGCACAGGTTCATCTGGGCGCGCGTCTCACGCGTTTCGGCGCCGCACTCGCCGAAGGTATCGATCGCCCGACGCAGCAGGCGCCGCGCCGCGGGCCAGTCGCCCGCGTGCTGCGCGACCAGCGCCAGCGTCTGGCAGGCCACCCCGCGCAGATAGGCGGAGCGGCGCCCGCCCTGCGCGAGCCGCAGGCAATCGTCTGCCTCGGTCGCCGCGCCCTGCATGTCGCCCTGGCGAAAGCGAATGGCGGACATCGCGCAGTGCCACTCGGCGGCGAGGTCGTCGTCGCGCAACGCGCCCAGCGCGGGACGCAGGTCGCGCAGCCGCTGCCACGCCTCGGCGAGCACCCCGCGCTTCGCCGAGGCCCGCGCCCACGCGATCATCAGCATCACGCGATCACGTTCGCTCCCGGGCACGCCGGCGGTGACAGTCTCCGCGACGACGTCGTCGATCTCGTCCCACCGCTCGCGCTCCTCGAGCAGCCTGACGTCCTGCAGCACCGCCCGCAGGTCGCGTGACCGGCGCGTCCCATGCGCAAGGGCCATGACTACCTCCACGTCTGACGAGGCTTCGGCGAGCGGATCGCGTGCGGAGGCGCCGAGGGGCGCGGTGCGAGCCAGACGCGCAGCGGCCACGAGAGCGGATGCACGGCGAGCGTCACGAGCAGACCGCCACCCTTGTTCGGCGCGTCGGGTTCGTTCGGCACGCCGAACCCCTCGCCAGGATCGAAGACGGGCGGGCCAAGCGGCGGTCGCACGATGGAGGCGCGCGCACTCGGGGCGAGACCGAGGAACACGAGCACGATGACGACGGCGCGCCACGGGCGCGGCGAGTGGCCGGACGGAATCGAGAGCCGCGAGATCGCGGACAACATGCGACGGGGCGCCATGAGTGCATCTCCCTTGCGCCCCCCGTGATGGGCCGCACGGCGGCGCACGGGGGTCAGGCCTGGACTACATGCCGGAGCGGCATGCAACTGCCGGGAGGAGGTGCAAGGCGACTCTGAAGATGCGGGGAATGACGGCCACGGGAGCAGGGGGGATCTGTCCACTGAGCAGGAGTTCCACGGATGCGGATCCCTGCGCCTCCCACGGGCACGAGGGGAATGTGGCAATGCGCATGCCACCGTGTGAGGCGTTCTTCCGGGAACCGCGGGCGGGCGGAGAGCGCGCGGCGCGGCGCGATAGGCGCCCCGCGGGCTTACGGTTAGCGCTGGCGCGTGCCCGGTGTCCGGGT
>JBKJUD010000296.1:0-4966 GCA_046590735.1 Candidatus Eiseniibacteriota bacterium
CAGCGCACCGCGCCGCGCCGCCTCGTCGGCGGTGAGTACCAGCGCGCCGACCGCGGCGCCGGGCGAGGCCGGGAGGCCCTTGGCCAGCATCGCCGCCTTGGCCTTCGCCGCCGGCACGATCATCGGGTGCAGCAGTTGGTCGAGATGGTCGAAGGTGACGCGCATCACCGCCTCGTCCTTCGTGATCAGCTTCTCGCCGACCATCTCCACCGCGGCGCGCACCGCCGCCGGCCCGGTCCGCTTGGCGGTGCGGGTCTGCAGGATCCAGAGCGTGCCGTCCTCGATGGTGAACTCGAAGTCCTGGAAGTCGCGATAGTGCTTTTCGAGGCGCGCGGTGATCGCCACCAGCTGCTTGTAGATGTCGGGCAACTGCTGCGACAGCGTCTGCAGCGGCGGCGCGGTGCGCACGCCGGCGACCACGTCCTCGCCCTGCGCGTTGACCAGGTATTCGCCATTGAGCACGTTCTCGCCGGTCGACGGGTCGCGCGTGAAGCCGACGCCGGTGCCGGAGAGATCGCCAGTATTGCCGAAGACCATGGCTTGCACGTTGACCGCGGTGCCGAGCGCGTCGGAGATGTTCTCCATCTTGCGGTAGTAGACGGCGCGGTCGTTGTTCCACGACTGGAAGACGGCGTCACGCGCCAGCGCGAGCTGCTCGAGCGGGTTGGTCGGGAACGGCTTGCCGGTCGCGCGGCGCGACAGCGCGAGGAATGCCTCGCACAGCTCCTTGAGGTCGGCGACGGTCAGATCGGTGTCGTCCTGGACCTTGCGCGCCTTCTTGATGCCGGCGAGGACGTGTTCGTACTCGTGCTTCTCGATGCCGAGCACGACGTTGCCGAACATCTGGATGAAGCGGCGGTAGGAGTCGTAGGCGAAGCGCGGGTTCTGCGTGCGGCGCGCGAGTCCCTCGACCGACTTCGGGTTGAGCCCGAGGTTGAGCACGGTGTCCATCATGCCCGGCATCGAATACTTGGCGCCCGAGCGCACGCTGACCAACAGGGGGTCCTCGGCGTCGCCGAGCTGGCGGCCGCAGACCTTCTCGAGACGCGCGAGCGCGTCGTTCTGCTGGCCAAGGATCTCCGGGGTGAGGCGGCCCTTCTCGGCGTAGACGGCACAGGCCTCGGTGCTGATGGTGAAGCCAGGCGGCACGGGGATTCCAGCGTTGGTCATCTCGGCGAGGCCGGCGCCCTTCCCCCCGAGCGTGTCGCGCATGCTCGTGTTGCCGTCGGCGCGTCCTTCGCCGAAAAAGTAGACGAATTGCCGTCCTGCCATCGTCCTGCACCCCTCCCTGTGAACCGCGGAAAACGCTGGCAACGTCCCCGTCCGAACGCATCTCGGCGGGGCAGTCAGAAGCGGCGAAGTATACCGGTCCAGCGGGGGGGCGGCAATGCGCGACGGGCGGATTGGGGAGCCGTGATGTGGGGCGCGCCTCGGCGGCGTCAGTGGACGAGTGCGGAGCCGGCGATCGCGTGCGCGCCCACGCGCACGACGGCGAAGTATCGACCTGCGGGCACCCTGCGCCCCGTTGCGTCGCGCAGATCCCAGCTCACGAGCGCCTGGCGGCCTCCGTGGCGCGCGGTGCGCCGGGTGACCGGCGGCAGCAGGAATGGGATACGCCGCACGGAGCGACCGGACACCGTGCAGATGTCCAGGGACGCCGGGGTGACGGTCGTCGCGCCATCGGTGCTCGACACCCACCAGGTCAGCCGCTGGCGCGCCGGCACGCCCAAGGCGACGATCTGCCCGCGGGCCTCTCCCCCGCCTCCGGGCGGGGCGATGCCGGTCGACTCGTACCCCAGCGCCGTCAAGCCCGCGGGCACGCCCCATCCGTAGAGCGTATCCGGCGAGGCGGCGCGATCCGCGGAGGCGCGCAGGGCCTCGCGCAGCTGCATCGGCGTCCAGTCCGGATGAGCCTGCAGGAGCAGCGCGCATAGCGACGCCACCAGCGGCGTCGCCAGCGAGGTGCCCGAGAGATAGCCATAGCCGAGCGTGTCGACCGGGTTCACCGTCACCACGTTGATGCCGCGCGCCACGAAGTCCGGCTTCACGCGGCCGTCCGCCGTGGGCCCGCGCGAGCTGAACGCGGCCAGTGCGCCGAGCGAGTCCACCGCGCCGATCGAGAACACCGAGTCGCCGTCGGCGGGCACCAGCATCTTCTGCCACGCCGAGGCTCCGGCATTGCCCATCGCGCTCACCACCACCAGCCCGCGCGCCACCGCCATGTCGGCCGCCCGGGTGGCGAGCGCGGTGTCGCCGTCGAGATCGGCGCGGGTGTAGCCGCTGCCATCGTCGAAGGTGTTGTAGCCGAGACTGCTCGACAGCACGTCGGCGCCGAGGCTGTCGGCCCATTCGATGCCGGCGACCCAGTTGTCCTCTTCGACCGGCGTCTCGGTGGCGATGTCCTCGGTCTTGCCCAGCGCGAAGGACGCGCGGTACGCGCCGCCCTCGAACACGCCGGGCTGATACCCGGCGATCACGCTCCACGTGGACGTGCCGTGGTTGCGCTGCGTCGAGAGATCCTGGCCGGACTCGTTGTCGATGACCGGGTCGTGGTGGATGAAGTCGTAGGTGGCGAGCACGTCGGCGGCGGCCAGCGCGGGATGATGCGTGGTGGCGCCGGTGTCGAGCATGGCGATCACCATGCCTTCGCCGTGATAGCCGCGCGCCTGCAGGTCATCGATGTCGAGCGAGGCGTTCTGCGAGGCGGTGAGTTGGGCGAGCGGCTGGGGGGCGCCGGGCAGCGGCGTCATCTCGCGCTCCACGCCGGTGCCGGCGCCGCCGGCCTGGTCGATCGACACCGTGCGGCGCCACTGGAGCACCGGCCGCACCTGCACCACCTGCGGCATGGCGGCCACGCGTGCGAGCGCCGCGGAGGTCACCGTGCCGCTCACCGCGCGCAACCAGCGGCTGCGCTGGCGCGGCGCCAGGCCCGCGGCCTCGAGGGCGGCGACGTCGGCCGCGGCCAGCGGGCGATCGAGCAAGTCGCCGAGCGACGCGGGCGCGCGACGGACGCGGCGCGCAAGCGCCCGGGGCGACAACGCGGGGCGGCCCTCGTCGCTCGCGTAGCGCAGCATCACCCACACCGCGCGCGTCGCGGAGGAATCCGTCGCCGCGGCCATCCACGCGCGCAACACGGGATCGAGGCGCCCCGCGGCCTCACCCGTCGCCGGCCCCAGCAGCAGCGCCATCGCACAGGCCGCGGCGAGCCGTGTCAATGCCCGGCCCCGGGCATGTCCTTCACCGGGAAGATCCACGCGTGCCACAGCTTGCCGTAGAGCACGATGAACACGCCGACCGCCACGACCGCTACCACGCCCGCGAGCGTCACCAGTCCGTGCGTCAACTCGCGGCGCCGCCACCCGCGGTAGATCCACCACCCGAGCAGCAGCAGCAGGATGAGCCGGAATTCCTCGCGGCTCATCGCGCCAGCCCCCGGCGCGCGTCGATCGCGCGGAACAGCGCCGGCGTCACCAGCCCCAGCACGATCATCACCAGCGAGGTGACCTGCGCGGCCGTGAGCCCCAACACCTCGGGGGGATTGCGCCGCCAGAACTCGACGATGAACCGCTGCACTCCGGTCAGCACCAGGAACACGCCCCACGGATTGCCGTCGGTGTGCGGCCGCCGCCGCAGGTGCACCAGCAGCAGGAAGATCGGCAGGCACATCAGCACGTCGTATACCGGCGTGGGATGCACGCGTTCCAGCGTCGGCACGGTGCCCTGCGGATAGCTCATCGCCCACGGCACGCTGCTCGCGCGCCCGTAGTCGCCATCGCCCGAGAGCTGACACCCGACGCGCCCCAGGATGTACCCGATGGTGATCGCCGGCGCCGCCGCATCCGCGCACACCGCGTAGGACGCGCGATTGCGATGAATGATCCACGCGACGCCCAGCGCGCCGCCGATCAACCCGCCGTAGTAGGTCAGGCCGCCGGTGGAGAACAGCACGCCCGCCGGATCCACCGCCAGGTCCCGCCAATGCTCGAGCGCGTAGTAGATCCGTCCGCCGGCGATGCCGCCGAGCAGCGCCGAGAGGAAGATGGATCCGGCCAGCTCGCCCGACACGGCGCGGCGCAGCAAGTACGAACGCACCACGAAATAGCCGGCGATGAAGCCGAGCGCCAGCATGACCCCAAAGCTGTAGACCTTGAGCGGGCCAATCTCGAAAAGCAGCGGGTGCATGGCGCGGGGCCGCGGCTCAGGCGCGCAGGACGCCGCGCGTATCGGGCGAGAGCACGACCTCGGCGAAGATCTCGCCGGCGTGCAGGTCCCGATAGTTGCGCACGTCGCAGCGGGCAAACTCGGCGAGCGCCTCGCGCTCGTGGTCGTCGAGCAACCCGAGCTGGTCGAGCAGGGTGACCACGCTCGGCGGGATGGCGCGCGACGCGCCGTCCTCCACCTTCAGCGCGATGCCGATACCCCGGTCGACCAGCCCGATTGCGTAGACGCCCTCCGCGCCGATCTTGCACACCAGGCGGCCCCGCGTGGCGCGCATCAGCGCGGTGTCGATGCGGCCCTCGCCGGCAATCATCTCGGGGAACGCCATCATCGCGCCGCGGATGCGCTTGGCCGCCGGTTCCGCCTCGGCGGCGGCGAGCCGTGCCCACGCCAGCGCGATCGACGACAACGGCAACCGCACCGTCGGCGCCGAGCAACCGTCCAGACCCCACGCCAGCGGGCGGCGCGGAACGCTGGCCCACTCGCACACTGAGTCGAGGATGAGCGATTGCGCCGGGTGCTCCGGTTCGAGGTAGCCCTCGGGCGGGAAGCCCTCGGCGAGGGCCAGCGCCACCATGCCGGTGTGCTTGCCCGAACAGTTGTTGTAGATCGCCGACTGCGGCGCGCCGTTGCGCACCGCGGCTTCGGACTCGCGGTCGCGCGGCCACTGGAAGCCGCACTCCAGTTGCTCCTCGCGTAGCCCCAGTCGCGCCTGTAGCGCGCGCACCACCGCGATATGCCGCGGCGC
>JBKJUD010000307.1:0-2552 GCA_046590735.1 Candidatus Eiseniibacteriota bacterium
GCGCGCCGACGCCCTTCGGCCCGTACATCTTGTGCGCGGTCAGGCTCATCAGGTCAACGTGGTCGGCCAGCACATCCACCGGAATCCGCCCCACTGCCTGCACCGCGTCGCAGTGGAACACGATCTCGCGCTCGTGCGCGAGCCGGCCGATCTCCGCGATGGGATGCACCGTGCCGATCTCGTTGTTCGCGTACATCACCGAGATCAGGATGGTCTCGTCGGTGATCGCGTCGGCGACCTGGTTCACGTCGAGCCGCCCGGTGCCGCTCACCGGCAGGATGGTGACGCGGTAGCCCTCGCGTTCGAGCCGGTGGCAGGAGTCGAGGACGGCCTTGTGCTCGGTCTCGCAGGTGATGATGTGGCGGCCCTTGGCCGCGTACGCCTGCGCCACGCCCTTGATCGCCAGGTTGTCGGACTCGGTGGCGCCGCTGGTCCAGACGATTTCCTTCGGGGTCGCGCCGATCAGCGCGGCGAGCTGGGCGCGCGCGGTCTCCACCGCTTCCTCGGCCTTCCAGCCGAAGACGTGGCTGCGCGAGGCGGCGTTGCCGAACTGCGTGCCGAAGTACGGCAGCATCGCCTCGAGCACGCGCGGGTCGACCGGCGTGGTGGCGTGGTTGTCCATGTAGACCGGCGTCGTGACCATGACCTGTCGCCTAGTGCTCCGGGAACAGCAGTGTGCCGTCGTCGTCGTAGATGCTGATGGCGAGCGTCGGGCAGACATCCGCGGACACGATCAGCGTCCCGATGTCGACCGACTCGCCGTCGATGACTACGGCCTTCTTGTGCGAATCCAGCTCGAACACGCCGGGCGCGATGTCCATGCAGCTCGCGGCGCCGATGCACTTGTCTCGATTGACCACGACTTTCATGTGTCTGTTCGATCCCCGGGTCCTCGGACGCCTAGTACAGGCCCAGTTGCAGCCGGGCGCCTTCGCTCATCATGTCCTGCGTCCACGGCGGGTCGAAGGTCAGCTGCACGTCGATGTCGGTGATGCCCTCGAGGCGCGCGATCTTCGATTCGACGTCCGCCTTGAGGATGCCGCCCATCCCGCACCCCGGCGCGGTGAGCGTCATCTTGATCTCGACGCGCGTGCCGCCGGTTTCCAGCTCGTCGACCTCGCAGACGTAGATCAGCCCGAGGTCGACGATGTTCGCCGGGATCTCGGGATCGTAACAGGTCCGCAGCGTCGCCCATACCTGTTCGCGCAGCGGCAGATGGGCCATCTCCGCCATCGCCTTGGCCGCCTTGGCGGTGGCCTCGGCGAGGCCCAGCGCGTCGACGTCCTCGGGCGCGATGCGCACCATGTAGCCGTCGTTGGATTCGACCGTGTAGGCGCCGCCGAGATCCTGCAGGATGCTCACCTCGTGGCCCTGCGGCAGGGTCACGGTGTACCCCTGCGGGATCACCACCACGTTGGTGTCGCGCAGCAGCGCGACCTTTTGCCGGGTCTGTGCCATGGCTACTCCGTCGAAACCAGGGGCGTCGCGTCGCCGCCGTGCAGCGCCGACTTCATCGCATGCCACGCCAGACTCGCACACTTGACGCGCATCGGGAACTCGCGCACGCCGCCGAACACCGCCAGCTTGCCGAGCGCCGGATCCTCGGCTGCCGCCACGTCGGGCGCGCCGGTGACCAGCAGGTGGAAGCGGTCGAACAGTTCCTCGGCCTGCGCCGGGGTGCGCCCCTTGAGCGCCGCCGTCATCATCGACGCCGAGGCACTGGAGATCGCGCAGCCCGCGCCGGTGAAGCCGGCGTCGGCGATGACCCCGTCGTTCACTTTCAGGAAAAGCGTCAGGTGATCGCCGCATAGCGGATTGTAGCCCTCGGCCTGCGACGTGGCATCCGGCAGCGCGCGGAAGTTTCGCGGGCTGCGGCTGTGGTCGAGGATGACCTCCTGGTACAGGTCGCGCAGGTCCGACATCAGGCGAACATCTCCTTCACCGAGAGCAATCCGGTCAGCAGCCCATCGATGTCCTCGCGCGTGTTGTAGACCGCGAGCGAGGCGCGCGTGGTGGCCGGGACGCCGAAGCGCTGCATCACCGGCTGCGCGCAGTGGTGCCCGGTGCGCACCGCGATGCCGAGCCGGTCGAGGACCGTCCCGATGTCGTGCGGATGCACGCCCTCGACCACGAACGACAGCACCGCGGCCTTCTCCGGCGCCGTGCCGATGAGCCGCAGTCCCGGGACGCGGCCCAGCTGCTCGGTGCCGTACTCGAGCAGCGCGTGCTCGTGCGCGGCGATGCGGTCGAGGCCGAGATCGTTCACGTACGCGATGGCCGCACCCAATCCGATGCCGCCGGCAATGTCGGGGGTGCCGGCCTCGAACTTGTGCGGCAGCTCGTTGAACGTCGTGCCGGTGAAGCTCACCGTACGGATCATCTCGCCGCCGCCCATGTACGGGGGCATGACGTCGAGCAGCGCCTCGCGCCCGTACAGCACGCCGATGCCGGTGGGCCCGTAGAGCTTGTGGCCGGAGAACGCATAGAAGTCCGCGCCCAGCTCAGTGACGTCGATGCGGGTGTGCGGCGCGGCCTGCGCACCGTCGACCACC
>JBKJUD010000309.1:0-4225 GCA_046590735.1 Candidatus Eiseniibacteriota bacterium
CGGCGAGGTGGGCGTCGAAGATCTTCGCGTGGGTCTCCCCCATCTCGGCGGCCAGAGAGCGGCGGATGATGCGGAGGTCGTCGCGCGTTCGTTCGACGGCGCGATGGAAGCGTTCGAGTTCCGCGTCGATGCCGGAGGGCAGCAGGGCGAGGTCCTCGATGTCGGGATCCTCGGAGGCGACGATGTACACGCGCCCCAAGGCGATGCCGGGGGCCGCTGCGACGCCGCGCAGGAACACCTCGCCGGCGCTGCCTGTCCCGTCGACTGCCTCGACCCGCGCGCGCGGCACACGCACCGCCGCTGCCCCGGCCTTACGCTTCTCCAAATCCGCTCTCCACGAGTGCGGCGAGGGCCCCGAGGGCCGCGTCCGCATCAGCGCCTTCGGTGCGAATCACCAGGTTCGAACCTGACTCCGCCTGGAGCAACAACACCCCGAGTATCGACTTGCCATTCGCCTCGAACGAGGGCGAATCGTCGTCGTCTGCCCCCTTGGCGACAAAGACTTCCGCGGTGAATTTCGACGCCGTGGTGACGAACTGCGTCGCCGGGCGGGCATGCAAGCCATGTTCGTTGCAGATCTGCACAGTGCGTGTCGGCATCGCCCGTCCTAGGCCCTGGGGAAATCGATGGAGCACGGGCACCCGGCGGCACGCAGTTGTGCACCCGACGCCGTGGCCGCCGTGGCCGCCATGACCGGCAGGCGACGCGGAGCCGGGCTCTCCAGCGGTCCTGGATCGCACGGATTCGCGTCATGCACGGCGGTACGCGGCAAGGCAGGTGAGGGTGAGCCCCAACAGGCAGGCGCCGAGCGCCAACTGCGTGGGAGACAAGCGTCGCCGCGCAAAGAGTAAACCCGATAGACCGGCGAAAATCAACCAGATCGCCCGGGCCGATGGCGTCGGGTTCCCGGCGAACGCGACGGCCACCAGCGCTCCCGCCAGGAGGCCGGTCGCCAGCCCCCAGCCGTCGGCGAGGCGCTCGGTGACGCGCGCAAAGCGCGTCCCCGTAATGTCCCGCAAGGCGCCCGGCCCCAACTCCGCGCCCCGGCGCAGGCCGCGCAGCCGCAGGACGACGTGCGGGATGTTGTAGCCCGCCAGCATCACCCCCACACCCGCCAGCGGCCAGCGCAGGGCCACCAGCAGGCCGGCGCAGGTGGCCAGGGGACGCACGGTGCCCCACAGCAGCCGGTCGCCCAGCGCGGCCACAGGTCCGCCGACGGAGGCCTTGAAGCCCCGCGCCGCCTCCACCGGGCCCCCGGCCGCGACGTCACGCTCGAGCCGGGCGGCGGCTCCGAGGACATAGGTGCACATCACAGGATTCGTGTTGAAGTAGTCCATGTGGCGCTGGGTGGCCGCCGCCAGGTCCTGCCGATCCGGCCACAGCCGGCGCAGCACCGGCAGGAGCGCGACCGCGAACCCGGCCCCCTGGAACCGTTCGTAGGTGAAGCTGGCCTGCAGGGCCAGGGCGCGCAGGCTGACGGCCCAGAACAGCCTGCGGTCGAGGACCGGGCGCGCGGCGGCCGGTGGCACCTCAGGCATACGCGGCGATGCCACACGCGATCACCGCGCCGGCCATCACGAACCACGGCGCGCGGCGGGAGCGCATCCACGCCGCGGCCGACAGCACGCCGATCCCGGCGGGGAGACTCCACGCCCACGCGCCCGCCATCGCGGGCGACACGTCCGGCATCCCGTGCGCCGCCGCGAGGCCCGCGCCCCAGCCGGTCAGCGCGGTGCTCACCGCCACCGCAGCCCCCCGCCCGGCCGACAGCGCCAGCGCCACGCCATGCGAGCGCTCGAGCGCCGCCACGTCCCCGGCGATCACGCGCGCCTCGGCGGCGCGCAGCAGGCCGTGATTCCAGCGACGCGCCCACATCACCGTGCGGGCGCCGAGCACGCCGGCGCCGAGGGCCGCGAGGAAGCAGACCGGTGCAGCCCAGGCCGCTTCCGGCGCGCTGCCACCCAGCAACAAGGCCGCCGCGGCGACCGCGCCGACGACGGCCGGTCCCGAATCCGGGATCAAGGATCCACCGAGCGGCAACAACGCGGTCCACAGCACCTGCAGCGTGATGCCCAGCGACACGGCCAGCGCCTCGCAGCGCAACACGACGCCGGTGAGAACCGCGGCGGGCAACGGCTGCGACAGCAGCGTCTGCGCCAGCGGCGCGGCATCCAGCGCGCACAACGCCCCGCCGGCCGCAGCGACCAGCAGCGGCACCTCCGGGCTCACGCCGAGGCTTCCTGGTGGGAGGCGGCACGCGCTGCGGCCGCCGCGGCCAGCGGCTGCGCGTGCACTGAGAGGTCAATCGTCCGCTGCGCCAGCGTGGCCGCACGCCACATCGGGGCAATGGTGATGCCTTGCAGCACGCGCTCGAAGCCGTCTTCGGACAAGCTCACGGTTTCGACCGGGTACACCGCCACCGCGTCGGCCTCGCTCCAGCGCAGGGTGATCCGCGCCTGCCGCACATCGTCGACGACATCCACTCCGACGCACGCCGCCTCATGATGACGCTGCGCCGCGTCGCCGAGCGAATGGCGCGACCCATCGGCGCGCACCAGTTCGCAGGGACTCGCGTCGCGGAACAGCAACAGCGACAGCTCGATCGCGCACGCGCCGTCGGCCGCCTCGGGCAGCGCGCCCCACGCGTAGGCCGCGCGCACCACGCCCGCGCGGTCGACGCTCACGCGCTTGCGCACCGGCCAGCGCGCGTCGCCGACCATCAGGTCCACCACGGCCGCGGCCCATTCGTCGGACACGTGCACTTCGAGCGCGGCGGTCACCACGGTGCCGGCGGGCTGCGTGTGCGCGGTTTCCGCTTCCCCGTGCGCGTCCACCGCGCTGCCGGGGACTACACGCTCGACAAACACGCCGCGATCCTCGGCGTCGTAGTGCAGGAGGCTGCCCAGGCCGCTTTCCTTGGCGGTGTAGGAACCATGGATACTGCGCGCCTCGCCCTCGGCCGGGCGCAACACCGCGTCCTCCACCTTCGCGTGGTACAACTCCGGCCGGCGCGCCAGCACGTCGGCGAGGTTGGCGTGCAGCGCGCGCGACTCCAGCAGGCGCACGCGGCCGGCGTGATCGGCATGCAGCACCACGCCTCCGGCCTCGAGTGAGGCGTCGAGCGCGCCATCGAAGTCCACATCCTCGATCGACGCGCGCGGCGCGGCGTGCGGGTTGTCGATCGACGAGAGCAGCGCGTCGGCTTCCAGCGCATGCGAGGCGGCAGCGCCGCGCAGGTGCGGGAGGTACAGGCCGCCGAAGACGCCGTGCCAGTACGGGCAATTGCATTCGGCCTGCCACAACTCGTCGAGCGCGTGCGCCATGACCTCCGGCTGCGCGGCGCCGACCGCGGAGGCTGCCACTGTGTCCCAGCGTCGGCGGATGCCCTGCACGCGCTTGTGCAGGCGATTGGCCTCGGGGTAGCGCGCGAAGAACATGCGCCAGAACCCTCCGGCCAGCAGCGACTCGTTCCTCGCGAGTTCGCCGCGTTCCTCCAGCGCGTGGTGCAGCGCCTGCAGCCGCTCCTGCGCCGGCACCGGCAACGCCCACTCCATCATCTCCATGTAGGAGGCGGTGGGCAGGTAGACCAGGCCGCGCGGCGGCGTGTCGGCGAGCACCTCGCCGAAGTGCGCGGTGCGCACGGTGTCGCCCGAGGCCTCGAGCAGCGTGAAGAACTGCTCCAGCCATCCCTCCTCGAACACCGCCTTGTAGGTGTTCGGCCACACACCGAACTTCTCGCCATCGTCGGCGAGCACCAGCGTGCTGCCCGGCGGCGCGGCCTGCATGTACGCGACAGCGCCCTCGGGCGAGTCGTAGGGAATCCGGTAGCGGAGTTCCTTGTCGATGGGGAACACCGACAGCCGCGCGCCCTGGTCCTCGGTGAGATAGTAGGGGCCGAGGACTGGATCGAGCAGCCCGGCGCGGCGGAAGTGCGTGTCATCGACGGCGACGAAGTCCACGTCGGCCTCGGCGAACAGCGACGGCAGCGACGGCTCCCACACGCGCTCGGCCAGCCAGGCGCCGCGCGGCGCCGCGCCGACGCGTTCGCGCAGAAACGCGGAGAGCTTGCGGATCTGGCCGATGGCATCGGCGTGCGGGACCACTGGAAGGATCGGCTCGTAGTAGCCGCCGGTGAGCATCTCCACTTGGCCGCGGTCGACCAGCGCGGCGACGCGCTCGATGTACGCGGGCCGCTCGGCGGCGATCCAGTCCCACAGCGGGCCGG
>JBKJUD010000449.1:0-3429 GCA_046590735.1 Candidatus Eiseniibacteriota bacterium
TCTGTGCGTTCGTGTTCAAGACGGTGTCCGAGGCTCACATGGGCGACATGGCGCTGGTGCGCGTCTATTCCTCCGAGCTGGAAACCGGGCGCGATGTGTGGAACGCCAGCGCCGGCACCGGCGAACGCGTGGGCACGGTGTACTCGCTGGTGGGAAAGGAGCGCCACGAGGCACACAAGATTCCCACCGGCGACATCGGCGCGGTGGTCAAGCTGAAGGTCACCCATACCGGTCACACGCTGTGCACCAAGGACACGCCGATCATCCTGCCGCCCACCATGTATCCCGAGCCGATGCTGACCCTCTCCGTCAAGCCGCACTCGAAGGACGACGAGGAGAAGGTGGGCGCCGGCCTGCACAAGCTCACCGAGGAGGACCCGACGCTGCGGGTGCGCATCGACGACCTGCACCAGACGCTGCTCTACGGCGTCGGCGAGTTGCAGATCGAGGTCGCGGTGAAGCGCCTCAAGCGCCGCGCCCACGTCGAAGTCGACCTGGTGCAGCCGAAGGTGCCCTATCGCGAGACGATCCGCGCCAAGGTGGAGAAGGAGCACCGGCACAAGAAGCAGTCGGGTGGACGCGGCCAGTTCGCCGAGGCGCACCTGCGCCTGCAGCCCAACGCACGCGGCGCCGGCTTCGAGTTCCTCGACGAGGTCGTCGGCGGCGTGGTCCCGCGCCAATTCATCCCGGCGGTCGAGAAGGGCGTGCGCGAAGCGATGGCGGAAGGGGTGCTGGCCGGGTATCCTGTGGTGGACGTGTCGGTGGCGCTGTTCTTCGGCAAGGATCATCCGGTCGACTCGTCCGAGATGGCGTTCAAGATCGCCGGCTCGCAGGCGTTCAAGGCCGGGTTCCTCGAGGCCAAGCCGGTGCTGCTGGAGCCGGTGGTCGAGGCGGAGATCATCGTCCCCGACGAATTCCTCGGCGACGTGATGGGCGACGTGTCCACGAAGCGCGGCAAAGTGCTGGGCATGGAGTCCGAAGGCAAGTACCAGCACATCCGGGCGCACGTGCCGCAGGCGGAGTTGTACAAGTACTCCACCCACCTGCGCGCCATCACGCAGGGACGGGCGCGGTACACCACCAGGTTCTCGCACTACGACGAAGTGCCGCGTGAGGTCGCCGACAAGGTGATCGCCGCCCACCACGCCGAGCGCGAGAAGGAGCGGGTCGGATAGCGCGGCGCTGCGCGGCGCGGTCGACCCAGAGCATCAACCTCCCGCGTTCGCGGGGACGAACCGTGCCGCGCTCCGCGGCCATCATGAGGACCGATGTCAGGGCATAGCAAATGGAGCACCATCAAGCGGAAGAAGGGCGCGCTCGACGCGGCGCGCGGCAAGGTCTTCGGCCGCTTGGTGAAGGAAATCACCATCGCCGCGCGCCAGGGCGGCGCCAGCCCGGACGGCAATCCGCGCTTGCGCACCGCGATTGCGACCGCCAAGGCGGCGTCGATGCCGGCCAACAACATTGACCGGGCGATCAAGAAGGGCTCGGGCGACGCGGACGACGGCACCGTCCTCGAGGAAATGGTATACGAAGGCTACGGTCCCGGCGGCGTCGCGATCCTGCTCGACGTGGTGACCGACAACAAGAACCGCACGCTGCCGGAGGTGCGCCACCTGTTCACCAAGAACGGCGGCCGCATGGCGGAGTCGGGGTCGGTGGCGTGGCAATTCACCACGCGCGGCGTGATCGTCATCGAGCGCGACAAGGCCGACGAGGACACGCTGCTCGCGCTGGCGCTCGAAGCCGGCGCCGAGGACGTGACCACCGAGCCGGACTCGGATTTCGAGGTGTTCACCGAGCCCGCGGTGTTCGAGGACGTGCGCTCCGCGCTCGAGACCGCAGGCATCGAGATGGCCTCCGCCGAAATCCGCAAGGTGCCGCAGAACACCATCAATCTCGAGGGCAAGGACGCCGAGGTGTGCATGAAGCTGATGGACGCGCTCGAGGATCACGACGACGTGCAGAAGGTCGCCGCGAACTTCGAGATTTCCGACGAGGTGATGGAGCAACTCTCGCAGGACTGATGACCGGCCCTCCTGTCATTCTCCGGTCGCATGCAGAGGGGCGCCTCGCCGCCCCTCTGCGCATTTTGGGCGTCGATCCCGGCAGCGAAACCACCGGGGTCGGCGTCGTCGACTGCTCGCGCGATGGCAGCGTGCTGAAGGTCGTCGCGTACACCGACATCGTCGGGCCGGCGCGGCGGCGTCCGTTGCCGGAGCGCCTCGCCACCATCCATGCCGGCCTTCTCGCCGCGCTCGAGCGGCATCAGCCTGATGTCGTCGTGGTGGAATCCGCGTTCTACTCGCGCAATGCGCATTCGGCGCTGGTGCTCGGGCACGTGCGCGGCGTGGTGCTGCTGGCGGTGTCGCAGTCGTCGCGCGAGATGGCCGAGTACGCGCCGGCGGAGGTGAAGCGCGCGGTGTGCGGCAACGGCGCGGCGCGCAAGCCGCAGGTGCAGGCGATGGTGCAACGATTGCTCGCGTTGGCCGAATTGCCGCCGGCCGATGCCGCCGACGCGCTGGCGCTGGCGATCTGCCACGCGCGGCGCCTGCCGGTGCTCGCGCTCGAGGCGCGCATGGCGGCCGCGCGCGAGGCCGGCGCGTGATCGCCTTCCTGCGTGGCGCGGTGGTCGAGCGGCGGCCCGGGGTCGCCGTGCTCGATGTCGGCGGCGTCGGATTCGCGGTGCTCGTGCCGGACTCGACGCTCGCGACCCTGCCGCCGCCGCCCACGGTGGTGACGCTGCGCACCTGGCTCTACGTCCGCGAGGACGCGATGCAACTCTTCGGATTCGCCACCGAGGGCGAGCGCGCGCTGTTCGAGCGCCTGCTGTCGGTGAGTGGTGTCGGCCCGAAAGTGGCGCTGGCGATTCTCTCGGCGCTGCCGGTGGCGGTGGTGCTGGCCGCCCTGGCGCAGAGCAACGCCAAGGCGCTCACCGCCGCGCAGGGCGTGGGCAAGCGCCTTGCCGAGCGCATCGTGGTGGAGCTGCGCGACCGCGTGAACGCCATCGACGCCGGCGTGCCGGAGGTGACCGCGCATGGCGGCGGCACCGCCCCGGTGCGCGAGGACGCGGTGGCCGCGCTGCTCGCCCTGGGCGTCACCCGCGCCGACGCGATCGACCTGGTGGCCAGCGCGTTGCGCGACATCCCCGCGGATACCGGCATCGAGGAAATCCTGCGCCGCAGCCTCGCCGCGCTGCCCACGCGCTGAGCGCTGTCCGAGGCGCCTGCTACGCTCCTGGCGCACCGCCGCACCACCGCCCCCATCCGCCCGAGGAGTCATGAGCGATTTCGACGTCGAGAACCGCCTGACCGATCCCGCGCCGCTGGTCGAGGAAACCGTCTTCGACGCCGCGCTGCGGCCGCGCACGCTCGACGAGTTCATCGGGCAGACCGCGCTCAAGGCGAACCTGCGCGTGTTCCTCGAGGC